>JAFWXB010000057.1 GCA_017523185.1 Lachnospiraceae bacterium
GGAAGCATAAGAAAATAAAGGAGTAATGGATTTTTTAAAATCTTCCATAAATGTATAAATATTGATTTCTTTTTTAGAAATAGTATTACAAGTTTTTGTATTATTAATTTCATAAAATAAATTTTTAAGAGATGTAACATTTGATGTTACCATATCCCAGCCATTTAGCTCTTGTACAGTTGGATATTTCTTTTCAATAAGTTGAATAGAACTGTTAATTAAACAAACATGATTTTTAATTTCATGAAGAATAAATTGATAATCCTCGTTATTAAACATTTTAAAATACCTCCATGGGAAGTTTAGCATGGATTGTTTTAATCTGCAATGAGAAATTATTTGTATAATTCGACAAAATATGAGTAAAAAAACATGAGGTTGACAAATAAAAATTTTATAAAAATAAAATTATGGAACATATGTTAAGAAAGGAAAAAATAATGAAAGATAATAATTGTATTTTTTGCAAATTAGCAAATGGAGAAATTCCTACAAATGCTATTTATGAAGACGAAGATTTTAAGGTGATTTTAGATGCAAGTCCGGCAACAAAGGGACATGCACTTATTCTTCCAAAAGAACATTTTGCAGATATGTATGAAATAGATACAGAACTCTTGGGAAAAGCTATAAAAGTGGCTCAGAAAGTGATTCGTTATGAAACACCGATATTAGGTTGTGATGGATATAATGTGTTACAAAATAATAAAGAAGCAGCAGGGCAGACAGTATTTCATTTCCATATGCATTTAATTCCTCGTTATAAGGATAATGATAATGCAAATTTACTTACATGGACAACACGAACATTTTCAGGAGAAGAAATGAAAGAACTTTGCGAAAAAATGCAAGTAAAATAGAAGCTGATAATAAAATAAAAATGTAGGGATATTATTATTTTTAAATATTCCCTACATTTATTATATAATATTATTTTTTTCGTTCTGTTTCAATTAAATCTAAAATGGTTTGGATAGAATCCATTTGTCCACTATTTTCCATAGCTTTTATATAAGTATTACGATTTTTGTAAACTTCTTGAATGGTATCAAAAAGAAGTTGTTCGGTCAATGTTTCTTCTTCTAAAACAACAGAAAATCCCTGTTTTGCGAAAGATTTTGCATTTAATATTTGGTCACCACGACTTGCAGCTGCCGATAATGGAATTAATATATTTGGTTTGTGTAAAGCAAGCAATTCACAGATAGAATTGGCTCCGGCTCTTGAAATTGCAATATCAGCAAGTGCTAAAATATCAGGTAATTCCTGACTTGCATATTCTAATTGCGTATATCCTGCAAGTTGGTTTAATGTAGCATCTAAGTTTCCTTTTCCACATAAGTGAATAATATGAAAATCTTTTAATAATTTTGGAAGAAGTTTACGAATGGATTCGTTAATAATACGAGAACCTAAACTACCTCCAATAATAAGTAAAACAGGTTTTTGTTCTTTTGGGAAACTACAGCCTTCATATGCTCGTTCTTTTTTTCCCTTGAATAATTCACGACGAATAGGAGAACCTGTAAGTACAGCTTTATCAGAAGGAAGATATTTTAAGGTTTCCGGAAAGTTGCAACATACTTTTTTTGCACCTTTTATGGCAATACGATTTGCAAGCCCTGGTGTAATATCGGATTCGTGGATAATTGCAGGAATACCACAAGTTTTTGCAGCAAGTACGACAGGAACAGAAACAAATCCACCTTTAGAAAATACAATATCAGGTTTTATTTTTTTCATAAGATGTAATGCCTGACCATATCCTTTAACAACTTTAAATGGGTCAGAAAAGTTTTTTAAATCGAAATATCTGCGAAGTTTTCCAGAAGAAATTGCGAAATAAGGAATATGTTCTGCTAAAATTAAATCTTTTTCAATTCCATTATAGGAACCAATATAACTAATATTATATCCGGCTTCTTTTAGTGCTGGCATAAGAGCAATGTTTGGAGTAACATGACCTGCTGTACCACCACCGGTCATAACTATTTTTTTCATAAATTTATTTAGGTTGCATAAATATATAATTTAACATGATTCCATAAATTATCAAGTATATGTTTTATATGTTGTGTTATACAATTCATGTTATTTATTATATTGAAGGAGCAACCATTTCCCCCTTTCTAAAATCATGGTGAAATTTTTTCTTTATTAATTATATTATATGCAAAAACAGAAATGTCAATAAAGAAATATATGCTTGTATACACAAAATATATAATTGGAGTTTATAAGCTCTATCACATAAATTGTTGTGATAGATACTTATAATGAAACTAAGAAGACGATTGAATATTAGATAAAGATGAATGTTAAGTTTGATATATTTGTAATATACATTTATACGCTTGAAGTGTTGGTTAGAGCCATAGTAAAAGAGAATTGTAAATATCTATTAAGTAGGTTGTATAATTATAATTTTTCTTTAAAACAAGAAATTATTATGGAAAATATAATATTTCTATTTTTATAAACGAAAGCATGATTTTTAGATATTTTGCTAAACTTATATTATATAAAGAAAAATTCTGTCGAAAAGTGAAAAAACTTGCGATGAAAAGTTCGGACAAGCTACTTTCGAAAATAACAAATTTTCGTTATAATACTTCTATAATATATAGAAGGAGGGAGTCGGTAGAATGAGTTATCAGGAATTGTTACAGTTTGTGCCATTTATAACGCTTTGTGTAGAAATCGTAGTGATTTCCTTATCATTGCTCGTATTACATAAGATAAATAGAGTAAAAAAGCAAATAGATAGCATTACAAAAGAAGTAAAACGTTATGTGGAATTTATTATGGAAGATACAAAATTACAAGAAGAAAGAGAACTGTCACTTCGTATAAACAACCAATTGAATAAAAAAGCATCTGCACACATAAATTCAGATGAAGAAAAGAATCGTTTAATTCAAAGTGTATTAGGAGAAATTTTTCCTTAAGAATCGTTTGCTTTATATAATGGGGAAGGATAAGGCGTAATAATTGTCAATTTATATTTGTTACGAGCTCATAAGCGAATATAAATAAGTTCTCTTACGAACTATTTTCTATACATTTGAGGTGGAGGACTTATTTAATTTGTTAAAATACATATGGGGAAAAAGGCATATCAAATACGATATGTCTTTTATTTTTGTAATAATTATAAAATATTACATTTGATTTTTAACAAAATATTACAAAAAATATTATTAAATTTAATAATTAAATCTTATAAATGTAAAGAAAATGAGAATAAGAAATGCTTGAGAAAGGCTTAAAATCAACATTTTGAAAAAATTCAAAAAAATTGCCATAAATGTTTGACAAATGAGAAACTCTCTGCTATAATGCGTTTTGTAACAAAGTTGTAACAATTGAAATAAAAAGTTTAAAAAAAGTAAAAAAACGTAAACTTTAAAAATAAAAAGATTGAATTGATGGAGGATTTATGAAATTAAATTTCAAAGTGATGGCAGAATCGTTTGCAGTAATAGGCTTGGCTGGTACTCTTACAGTTGCCGTAGCAATGGATAATAATTCGAAAGTTCCAACAGAAACAGAAGTAGCAGTAAATACAACAGAAGCAAGTGAAGAACCGGCAGAAGTTACAGTACAAGAACAAGTTGTAGATGTTGTAGCAAGTTCCGTAGAAGAAATCGAAGTACAAATCGAAGAAGTAGTTACAGAACCGGAATTGACAGCAGAAGAATTGGAATGGCAGAACAGCCTTATGGCAAATGTTAAAGATTCTTTAAATGTACGTGCTGAAGCAAGCGAAGATGCAGAAGTTGTAGGTGTTTTATATAGAGGTTCTAAAGCAACTGTTGTAGAAAACGGTGCAGAATGGACAAAAATCACATCCGGAAATGTAGAAGGTTATGTAAAAAATGATTATTGCTTATATGGTACAGAAGCTTTAAATTTTGCAAAAGAAGTTTGTGGTACATATGCAACAGCTAATACAGATGGTCTTCGTGTTCGTGAAGAAATGAATACAGAAAGTGACATTGCAGATGTTCTTGAACAAGGTGAAAAAATTAAAGTAAATACAGATGTAGTAACAGATAGTGAGTGGGTTGCAGTTATCAGTAATTCCGATACTTGTTATGTAAGTGCAGAATATGTAACAGTAGCAATTAACACAACAACAGGTATTACATCAGAAGAACTTGCAGAAATCAGAAGACAGGAAGAAGAAGCTAAGAGAAAAGCAGCAGAAGAAGCTGCAAGAAAAGCAGAAGAAGCTAAAAAAGCAGAAGAAAAGAAACAGTCTTCCAATAAAAAACCATCTACAACAAAAAATGAAGCAGTTTCTGCAAATGTAGATGAAGTAACATTATTAGCAGCAATTATTCAATGTGAAGCTGGTGGTGGAAGTAATGACGGTCAGGTTGCAGTAGGTGCAGTTGTTATGAACCGTGTAAGAAGCTCACGTTTCCCAAATACAATCGAAGGTGTTATTTATCAGAGTGGACAATTTACACCGGTAAAATCTGGTAAGTTAGCATCCCGTCTTGCAAATGGAGTAAAATCATCTTGTGTTCAGGCGGCAAAAGAAGCATTATCCGGTGTTGATAATACAGGTGGCGCATTATTCTTCAGAAGCAAAGCTTCAGCTGCAGCGTCAGGAAAAACAGGAACTCTTATCGGAGGAAATGTTTTCTACTAAAAAACAAAAGGTCATTCGAAAGAATGGCTTTTTTTATTTATATAAAATACTTTATTACTTGTATTCTTGGCGTAAATAGAGTAAAATGACAACATCTGATTTTTAGGAGAGGTTATCATTATGACATTAAAAGGACGTAATTTTTTAAAGTTAGTAGATTTTTCAACAGAAGAAATTTTATATTTGATAGATATGGCAGATGAATTAAAAAGTTTAAAAAAACAAGGACTTCGCCATGATTATTTGACAGGAAAAAATATTGTTTTGATTTTTGAAAAAACAAGTACAAGAACACGTTGTTCTTTTGAAGTAGCAGCGTATGATTTGGGAATGCATGTAACATATTTAGACCCGGCAGTTTCTCAGTTTGGAAAAAAAGAAAGTGTTGCAGATACAGCAAGAGTGCTTGGAAGAATGTATGACGGAATTGAATATCGTGGCTTTGGACAAGAAACAGTAGAAGAACTTGCAAAATATGCAGGTGTACCTGTGTGGAATGGTCTTACAGATGAATTTCACCCAACACAAATGATTGCAGATATGATGACAATTCGTGAACAGTTTGGAGCATTAGAAGGCATTAAATTGGTTTATATGGGAGATGCTCGTTTTAATATGGCAGATTCCTTAATGGTAGTTTGTGCAAAACTTGGTATGCATTTTGTAGCTTGTACCAACAAAAAATATTTTCCACACGAAAAGTTGGTAGCATATTGTAATAAAATCGCAGAACAAACAGGTGCAACCATTACATTAACAGAAGATGTAGCAGAAGCTACAAAAGATGCTGATGTTATTTATACAGATGTATGGGTATCTATGGGAGAATCGGACGAAGTTTGGGAAGAACGTATTCACGATTTACTTCCATATCAGGTAAATGAAAAAGCATTCGAAAATGCCAAAGAAAATGCTATTTTTATGCATTGTTTACCTGCATTCCATGATTTGAATACAAAAGTAGGACAGGAAGTATATAAAAAATTTGGTTTAAGTGAATTAGAAGTTACAAATGATGTATTTGAAGGTCCACGTTCTGTTGTGTTTGATGAAGCAGAAAATCGTATGCATTCTATTAAAGCAATTATGAAAGCAACTTTAATGGATTAAAATTTATAGAGTGAATTTTTATAAATAAAGAATGAAAATAAAATTTGCAAGGTTTTGTAAATGAAAGAATAGAAATAGAATTGGTAAATTAAATTTTTATACATAAAATAAGAAAATATAAAAGTAATAAAAAATATGAAGTTAGCGATTACAAAAACTTTGTGGTTAGGAAAAGAAATATACATATTTGACTCTATTGATTCTACAAATCAAAAGGCTAAAGAATTAGCGTATCAAAATGCACCACATGGAATATTAGTAGTGGCTGATACGCAATCCCAAGGGCGTGGCAGAAGAGGAAGAAGCTGGTCTTCAAAGGCAGGCGAAGGTATTTATATGTCACTTTTATTAAAGCCAAATCTCGCACCGGATAAAGCTTCTATGCTTACTTTAGTTACAGCGTTGGCAGTTTCAAAAGGAATAGAAGTTTTTATTGGGAAACAGAAAGCTCAAATCAAATGGCCGAATGATATTGTTATCAATGGAAAAAAAATTTGTGGTATTTTAACAGAAATGGAATTAGAGCAAGGAAATATTCATCATATTGTAATAGGAATTGGAATTAATGTACATAATAAAGCGTTTTCAAACGAAATTGTAAATGTTGCAGGTTCGATAAAAACGGAAACCGGTATGGATATTTCAAGAGAGAATCTGATAGAAGAAATTTTAATAAATTTTGAGAAATATTATGAACTGTTTTTAAAAACAAGAGATATGTGTTTGCTTTTACAAGAATATGAAGCATTGCTTGTGAATAAAAATCAAAAAGTAAAGGTATTAGACCCACTAGAAGAATATGAAGGAATTGCTTTGGGAATTACCAACATGGGAGAACTTCTTGTAGATACAGGTATGGAAAAAAGAACTGTATTTGCAGGAGAAGTATCAGTAAGAGGAATATATGGATATGTATGAAGAAATTGTATTATGTGCGTCGAATGCGTACAATAAAAAATTTTACTTAAATGACCATTTTAAGGGTTTGCCGGAATCTATTAAAAAGGAATTACAGATTATGTGTGTACTTTATACAGAAGATGTCGGTGGTGTTTTAGAAATGGTTTTTGAGGAAGATGGAAGCCTTACGTTTCGCACTTCTTATGAAGAAAGTGACTTTTTCTATGATGAAATTGGAAGTGTTTTAAAAATTAAACAGTACCAAAATGCAAAAAGAGAATTATTAGAGGCTTTAGAAACTTACTATCGTATTGTGTTTTTAGGTGAAGGTTTCGAGGAGGAATAAATTATGGTATTAACATTAGATGTGGGAAATACAAATATGACAGGTGGTGTATTTGATGGAGATACTATCAAAGCAACATTTCGTATTACAACAAAAATGTCAAGAACTTCGGATGAATATGGAATGACACTTCGCAACTTGGTAGAACAAAATAATATTGCGTTATCCGATATTAAAGATGCAATTATTTGTTCTGTAGTACCAAATGTGATGCATTCCTTACAAGGAGCACTTGTAAAATATTTTCATATTACACCAATTATTGTAGAAGCAGGAATTAAAACAGGAATTCGTATTGTAACAACAAATCCACAGCAAATTGGGGCAGACCGTATTGTAGATGCAGTAGCTGCATATGAATTATATGGTGGACCGGTACTTGTTTTGGATTATGGAACAGCTACCACATATGACCTTGTAGATGAAACAGGTGCGTTTTTAGGTGGAATTACAGCACCTGGAATTCGTATTTCTGCAAAAGCACTTTGGCAAGATGCAGCAAAATTACCGGAAATTGAAATTAAAAAACCGGAAAATGTTCTTGGAAAAGATACAATTACGAGTATGCAATCCGGACTTGTGTATGGACAAATCGGTCAAACGGAATATATCATTAAAAGAGTGAAAGAAGA
>JAFWXB010000058.1 GCA_017523185.1 Lachnospiraceae bacterium
CCACAAACAAACAGAAAAACAAAAATTCCCTAAACAAATATAATCCTATCAACAAAAACATTCAACAACATAAGTATATCAAGTACCAATGTATCCGAACGCAGAATTTGAAACGATGTTAAATAAAATGCAAAGTGATTCTAATAAAAATACAAATGTAGAAGTAAATCAGGATAGTAAAGTTATTACATTGTCGACTTGTGTAAACAATGATGCAAAACGTTTTGTAATTCATGCTGTATTATCAGACCGATATCCGACTACATAAGAAAGAGTAAATGTTTTATAGGAGTTTTGTAATGAGAAAAGAAGAATTATTAAAACAACTTACAGATATGGTAAGAGATACAAAGTTAGGAAAAATTCATTGGGAAGTGAAATACCAAACGACAGAATATAATGATTTAAAAGACAAGCCAACAGAAGAATCTGATGGTGAAGTTTGGACAGTAGATGAGTGTTTTGTTTCGTATTATTGTGAATACAAAGGAAAAGAATTTTTGATGATTACATATGAAATGATTCATAGTGCATTTCGAAAGCAAAAAACGACAAATCTTATTTTCTTACCACTACTTGGAATACGTTATTTTGATGTTCATGTATTATTGCCATATGCAGTAGAGGCTTCACAGATGTTAATTTATCAAGTACACGCATTATGGGAGATTTTATTAGAAAAATATAAAAAAAATCCGGAAAGTGTTTCATTTGATGTAAGTCCACGTGTGCTTACAATTAAAGATGAAAATAAATAGGAAGAAGAATTATGGCTAAATTATTTTTTCGTTATGGTGCAATGGGAAGCTCAAAGACAGCAAATGCACTTATGGTAGAATATAATTATCATGAACGTGGCAAAAAATGTCTTTTGGCAAAGCCAATGACAGATACAAGAGATGGACAACGCATTATCAAATCACGTATTGGTTTAGAAAGTAGTTGTATTTTTGTAGAAGAATTGGTAAATATGCCAAAAGAAGATATTTTGCAGTATGATTGTGTAATTGTAGATGAAGCACAATTTTGTACAAAAGCACAAATAGAATATTTCACATATTTGGTGGATGAATTAAATATTCCTGTTATTTGTTATGGGCTTCGTGCAGATTTTCGAAATGAACTTTTTGAAGGCAGTATGTGGCTTTTGGCGTGGGCTGATGAAATAAGTGAAATCAAAACAGTATGTTGGTGTGGCAGAGCTGCAAAATGTAATGCACGTTTTGATGAATATGGAATTGTGCGTGAGGGAAATCAAGTATGTTTAGGGGGAAATAGTTCGTATATTGCATTGTGTAGAAAGCATTGGAAAGAGGGAAAATTGGGAATATGAGAAAAAAAGGCTATGCAGTAATTACGGGAGCAAGTGCAGGTATTGGGGAATGTTTTGCAAAAAGATTGGCAAAAGAAGGATATCCTCTTGTACTTGTTGCCAGACGTAAAGAGCGTTTGGAACAACTTGCAATGACACTTACGAAAAAATATCATATAACTGTAAAAGTAATAGTTTGCGATGTTTCGAAAGTAGAAGAATGTTATCGTTTGATGGGAGAAATCAAAGATTTAAACCTTTCCATTTTTATTAATAATGCAGGATTTGGAGATTGTGGTGCATTTGAGCGAGCTGACCTTTCGAAAGAATTAAATATGATAGATGTTAATGTGAAAGCTGTTCAGATTTTAACGAAATTGGCATTAAAACAAATGCAAAAAAGAAAAAAAGGATATATTTTAAATGTAGCATCTTCAGCAGGGTTAATTCCAGCAGGTCCATATATGTCGACTTATTATGCAACAAAAGCATATGTAGCAAGCATGACACAGGCAATAACAGAAGAACTTCGTCAAGCAAAAAGTCCGATTTATGTAGGTTGTCTTTGTCCGGGACCAGTAGAAACGGAATTTAATGCTGTGGCAAATGCAGAGTTTACTTTAAAAGGAATTTCTGCAAGTTATTGTGCGAATTATGCCATTGATAAGATGTTTGCAAGAAAAACGGTTATTATACCAACCTATTATATGAAACTTGCAGTAATATTTGGGCGATTTTTGCCAAGAAAGTTGTATGTGCGTATTGTAGGAATGCAACAGAAACGAAAATTAGAGAAAAAATTATAGGTTATAATATTTTATTACTATCGAAAGGTAGTATATGTGTTTTATTCTTAGGAAGAATATTTATTTTACTTAGAACCGGCATTGCATAAATAATAAAAATAGGATAAAAATCGTTAAAAGTTATTTATTATGGATTATAAGTAAATATATAAGAAAAGCAAAGAATGGGGATATGATAGCATGATATACTTAAATTGTGATTATACAGAAGGTGCACATTCAGCAATTTTGGAAAAATTAATGGCTACCAATATGGAACAAACCATTGGATATGGCATGGACGAGCATTGTAAACGTGCAAAAGAACTCATTCAAAAAGAATGTAACGATACAAGTTTAGATGTTCATTTTTTAGTTGGTGGTACACAAACAAATGTAACAGTTATTGATTCTGCATTAAAACCATATCAAGGTGTTATTTGTGCAGATACAGGTCATATCAATGTGCATGAAACAGGAG
>JAFWXB010000059.1 GCA_017523185.1 Lachnospiraceae bacterium
ATCACCAATAAGTTCTGTTACATATGCAGAAAGTTCCGGATTACATTCCATAAACCAACGACGGAATGTGATACCATTTGTCTTATTATTAAATTTTTCAGGATATAACTTGTAAAAGTTATTTAATTCTGTATTCTTTAAAATTTCTGTATGAAGATAAGCTACACCATTTACGCTGTATCCATAGTGGATATCCATATGTGCCATATGCACAAGACCGTCTTTAATGATATATGTGCTTTCATCTGTTACGTTTTTACGAACACGTTCGTCTAATTCTTCAATAATTGGCATTAAATGTGGCACTACTTTTTCCATATAGTAAATTGGCCATTTTTCTAATGCTTCTGCAAGAATTGTATGATTTGTATATGCACAAACATGAGATACTACATCAATTGCTTCGTCCATAGAAAGTCCTTTTTCCATAAGTAAACGAATAAGTTCCGGAATTACCATAGAAGGATGTGTATCATTAATCTGTACTGTTGCATAATCTGCTAAATCGTAAAGATTAGAACCTTTCGCAATAGCTTCATCAAGAATAAGTTGTGCTGCATTAGAAACCATAAAATACTGCTGATATACTCTTAAAAGACGACCTTTTTCATCGGAATCATCCGGATATAAGAATAATGTTAAGTTCTTTTCAATTTCTTCTTTATTAAAATCAATTGTTTCACCAACAATACTTTCATCTACAGATTCAATATCAAATAAGTGAAGTTTTGTTGTACGATTGTTGTAACCACATACATCAATATCATAAAGTCGAGAAGTTACTTTCATTCCACCAAACTGAATTGGATAAGAAACTTCTGTTTTTGTAAGCCAGCTCTTTTCTGTTATCCATGGATTTGGTGTTTCTTTCTGACGGTTCTTTTCAAACACCTGTTTAAAAAGACCATAGTGATAATTTAAACCAACTCCATCACCATTTAATCCAAGTGTTGCCATAGAGTCTAAGAAACAAGCAGCAAGACGACCTAAACCACCATTTCCTAAAGATGGTTCCAATTCCACTTCTTCAATTTCTGCTAAATCTTTTCCTGCATTTGCTAATGTCTGTTTTACTTCATCATATATACCAAGGTTAATTAAGTTATTTGATAATAATTTACCAATTAAAAATTCTGCTGAAATATAATATACTTTTTTCTTTCCTTCATTACTTTCTTTTTCTTTTGCAAGTTCTTTTACCATATCAAGTAATGCAAAATAAATTTCTTCGTTTGAACAAGCAGAAATTTGTTTGTTCCATTTTGTTTAACTAATTGTGTAAAATTCATCTTTTCCTCCAATCCCATTCATACCCTATGAATGTTTCGTAGTCAAAACCATTGTAATTGTATTACTGTAATACTTCTATAGATTGCCAATTACTTCTCAATAAGTCTTTTTCTTAAAAGTAATTTGCTTTTGTCTTAACGTTTTTTATTACGTCTGACGATATTATATCTAAGATTCCATTTTTTGTCTTGTCATATACGTTCAAAAAATGGTACTATTCTATCATAAAAAATAATGTAAAAAGAAATTTTCTAAAAAAAGTATAAACTTAAAATACTACTATAAGATAAACCTCATATATTAAGAAATAATACTTATAACTCTTATTTCACTCTATAAAAACACAGTATTTATAACATATTGTATTTGTTAATCCATAATTTTTATAAAATATATCCGGTATTACTTTATGAAAGGAGTACAATTTATGAATATATTAGAATATGAAAACTATCATGAACAAAAAACACATGCAGAATTGACATTTCCTTATAATACGTATCTTTGCACTATTCCACTTGATTTTGAACGTGTACCATTACATTGGCATGATTATATGGAAATTATCTATATAAAAAAAGGACATGGATATGTAACTGTAGATTTTAAAAAATATAAAGTATCTGGTGGAACACTTGTTCTTATTCTTCCGGGAGAATTACATTCTATGGAGCAATATGATGATTTAACAATGGAATATGAAAATATTTTCTTTGATATCAATATGCTACTTTCTAAACTTGAAGATACTACAAATACAGAATTTTTTCGCCCTTTTTTTAATGGACAAATTACAGTACCTACTATTTTTTCACCAATTTCTTCCTATTATAAAGATATTACCAAATGTATCGATGCGTGTGATGAAATTTGTAAAACAAAACCTATAGGCTACGATTTGTTTATCAAAGCCAAATTATATGAATTTTTCTTTGTATTAAGTAATCGCTGTCGTAACCAAAAAAATCCAAGAAACCCGAAGTCCTTGGATAAATTAAAAATCATATTAAAATATGTAGAACACAACTATATGCATAGAATAAAAGTTGCAGATGTAGCTTCTCTCGTAAATTTTTCGGAATCTCATTTTATGCGTTACTTTAAAGAAACAATGAACACTTCTTTTATTGACTATTTACGAGAGTATCGTCTTACAATGGCTGCCAGATTATTATTAGTATCAGATTCTTCCATTTTAGTTATTGGAGAAGAAGTTGGTTTTGACAATTCTTCTTATTTTAATCGTGCTTTTAAAAAACAATATGGTATGACACCAAGTCAATATCGTAAACAGGAAAGTTAAATAATACACATTCAATCATTATAAAAAATTTATATTTTATATAAGAAGAAGCAATTTATTATAATTTTTTATATTATTAGTATCAAACAAATAGCCGAGTGGATAAATCCACCAAATATAAATCATACTATAAAAATCATACTATAAAAATCCTATTATACTACATACGATTGCAAATACAATGCCTGCAAGTACATCACTAATATAATGAACTCCGGATACCACGCGTACAACTGCAAGCAAACAAGATACGAAAAAAAATAAAACGCCTAACCACTTCCATGGAGATACAACTAAAAACGTCATTGCAATCATAGTTGCAGAAAATACGTGACGACTTGGAAATGAATTTCCTTTTGTATCTTTTGGAATCACAGGTGACATATCAAATGTTTCATAGGGACGTTTTCGATTTATCCACTTACGCCCTAAAGACAATACAATAAATGAAATTGCAGGTACTATGATAGCTTTTAAAAATTGATTATCTTTTTGTAAAAATAAATATCCTAAAAGAATAGGATACGATATGTACATTGTCCCTGTGCATAATTGATTTAAAATATGTAATCCCTTAGCCATATTTGGATAATTCCGAAATGGTTGTGTCATTTTTATATAAGTTTCTTTTTTCATAAATAAAATCCTTTCGTATAGTATAAGTAAAACCACATTATAATTAACATGAGTTCAAAAATGTAAAAAATAACATCTTTTTTATAAATCCTATTTTGTGCTTTTATCCCACTCCCAAAAGGAGTGGGTATCGCACATACCAAGCAAATATTCATAATTTACATTTTTGCTCATAAACGAATACTGCTTTGGATTTTTATTAGTCCACTTCATGTTTCCTACATTTCATATGGAACTTATTTCATTCTTTTATGTTATATTTTATCTGTTTTGGTTTGTATTATTATTACGATTTGTATCATTATTTGTGTTTGTATTATTATTGCGATTATTATTTGTCCCCGTAATATCCTCTACACCATTCATAATCGCATCTCCTGCATCTTTAATACTATCTACAACATTTCTGCCTGCATCTTTTAAGTTTCTTCCACTATTTTCTAAATCATTTTCAGCATTTCCATCATTATTATAAAATTCTGCGTCCATGTCATTATTCAAATCTTCATTTATACGATTTTCTGTGCCATTCATGCCATTATTATTTGCATCATTGACACCATTGTGTGTATTAGTATTAGTATCATTATTATTATCTGTTGTATTTCCATTGTCATTATTTGTGGCATTATTGTTATCATTTACATGATTGTTTACATCATTATTTGCATCATCAACACTATTATTCACATCATTTTCTAAATTGTCATAACCATTTTGCAAATTGTTATCTGTATTTACTTCATCTTCGTATGGTGCTTTTTCACCATTATCGTCCATGTTTGTCCCACAGCCACTTAATACTGCTACTGTTAAAATACTTGATAAAATAAGAACCTTTAAACCTTTCATCTTATATTACTCCTTTTTTTTATTCGTTAAAATTAGTATAAGAAGATTTTTTAAAAATATACTTATTTTTTCATTTTTGTATCAAACAATAACGAAGCAATATAAGAAAATACTAACGCTGCTGAAATACCAACTGCACTTGCTGTAAATCCCCCCATAAAAATCCCTAGAAAACCATCTTTATCTACAGCTTCTTTTACACCTGTCCAAAGTACATTGCCAAATCCCAAAAGTGGTACGTTTGCTCCTGCTCCTGCCCAATTAGAAAATGGTTCATAAATACCGATTGCTCCAAGAACTGCGCCTAAACAAACAAGAAGCACCATAATACGTCCCGGAAGCATTTTTGTTTTCTCCATTAAAATTTGTGCCAATACACATATAACTCCACCTACAACAAAGGCTTTTACATAGTCCATATTGATTACCTCAAATTTCTTATATTTTTATATACACTTCTAAAATAAAGCATCAAACATATTTAATTAAGATTACATATATCTTTAGAGATTACACATGCTCAATAACTACACCATGTGCAATTCCGGGTACTGTTTGCCCTTCATTAAAACTTACCGTAGACAATAATGCCCCTGTTGGTACAAATAACATACGTTTTATTTTACCTTCTTTTATAAGTTTTAAATAATAAGCACTTAATGTCACAGCAGAACAACCACATCCCGAACCACCTGCACCTGTATTTTGTGTTTGGCTATCAAAAATTTTAATCCCACAATCTTCATGGACTTTAGAAATATCATATCCTTTTTCTTTTAATAAATCAATGAGTATTTCTTTTCCTACAGTACCCAAATCTCCTGTTACAATACGGTCATATTGTTTTATCCCTCGCTCAAAATCTTGCAAATGACGATAAATCAAATCACAAGCTGCCGGTGCCATTGCAGCTCCCATATTCATAGAATCTTTAATTCCAAAATCGACTATTTTTCCAGTTGTAACACCTGTAATTTTTGCAATTGGTTCTACGCCAAATTCTTTGACTTTTTCTTCATTTGCAAGTAAAAAAGCTCCACTCCCTGTTACCGTCCAAGTTGCAGACATAGGTCTTTGATTCGCATATTCTAATGGAAAACGAAATTGCTTTTCAGCACTTGCAAAATGACTGGAAGTAACAGCTGCCACACAATCAGCATACCCTGCTGACACAGTCATAGAAGCAAGACTTAATGACTCTCCACAGGTAGAACAAGCACCATAAAGTCCAAACAATGGAATTTCAAATTCCTTTAATCCAAAGGAAGATGCAATCGTTTGTCCTAATAAATCACCTGCAAAAAGATAACGTACATCTTGTGCTTTTCGATTGATTTTTCCCAATGTCAATGTAAGTGCTTCTTTTTGTAATGCACTTTCGGCTGACTCCCAATTACTTTCCCCAAATTTATCATCATTTCCAATCACATCAAAATAACTTTGTAAAGGACCTTCCCCTTCTTTTTTTCCTACTATGGATGCTGTACTAATAATAAAAGGAGCCTTTGAAAAACAAAGACTCCCACTTCCAACTTGCTGGGTCATACTATCTCTCCTTTTCAATATAGAAATAGTATGTTTCTATTTTTTTATTTTATTCTTATTTATTTCCCTTCATATACTACAACAGAATCCACATCATATCCTTCTAAAACTTTGCGACCTTCCAATCCTGCAAGTTCAATTAAAAACAACATTTTTACAACTTCGCCACCTAATTCTTCTACAAGTTCGGCTGCTGCTTTCATAGTTCCACCGGTTGCAATTAAATCATCAATTAAAACAACTTTTTGTCCTTTTTGAATCGCGTCTTTATGTATTTCAATTGTTGCCGTACCATATTCTAAATCATATGTTTTCGATATGGTTTCACATGGAAGTTTTCCTGCTTTACGCACCATAATAAATGGTTTATTTAACAAATACGCAAGTGGCATTCCAAATACAAAACCTCTCGATTCTGCTCCTGCAATCACATCACATTCCACATTTTCCAAACGTTTTTTCATTTCATCAATTGCAAGTTGTAATCCTTCTGCGTTTTGTAACACACTTGTTACATCTCGAAAAATAATACCTTCCTCTGGAAAATCCGGAATACTTCTAATAAAATCTGCTACGTTTTTCATCTTCTTCTCTCCTTCATATTTCGTTTACATTCATACATACGCGCATCTGCTTTTCGATAAACTTCATGCAAATCTTCATTTTTATCACATTCATAACTAAATGCATAACCAGTCGCTGCACTTAATGATATTTTATCTTTGTGTTTATTAAATTCTTCCATTTTATCATTCATTGTATGCAAATACTCTTTTACTTTTTCTTCATTTGCATCAGAAACAATAATCATAAATTCATCTCCACCTACACGACCAACGGTACAAGTATCATCTGAAAATGTTTCCTTTAACACACGTGAAAATTCTTTGAGTGCCATATCCCCTGCTTCATGTCCATATGTATCATTCATTTGTTTTAATAAATTCATGTCCAAACTCATAACTGCATATGGTTCATTTTCTTTTGAAAGCTTTTCTAAAACATCTTCACATTTTCTTCGATTTGCCAAACCGGTAAGTTCATCTGCATATGCCAATTTTTCCAATAATTTCTGTTCTGCGTGTTCATAAACACTTTTTCGTAATTGTTTTGAAAAATCATAAAACAATGAAAATAC
>JAFWXB010000060.1 GCA_017523185.1 Lachnospiraceae bacterium
CATTGATTTTCATGATTTTAATGGCATTTACCAATTATGACCATGAACATCAGCCACCAGGAAACTTATTTGATTGGGTTGGTCTTGACAACTTCTTTACATTACTTGGCGGTGGTACAGGAAGTAAACTTTCTTCTACTTTCTGGCCGGTATTAGGTTGGACATTAATTTGGGCAGTTTGTGCAACAGTAAGCTGTTATGTACTTGGACTTTTACTTGCACTTTTAATTAATAGAAAAGGTACAAAGGCAAAAGGATTTTGGAGATTTATGTTTATCCTTTCCGTAGCTGTACCACAGTTCGTTACATTGCTTAGTATGAAAACAATCTTTAATGCAAATGGTCCTGTAAACGTATTATTGAGAGATTTTGGTATTATTGGGGCAACAGATGCAATTCCATTCTTCTCAGACCCAACATTGGCAAAGATTACAATCATTTGTATTAATATTTGGATTGGTGTACCATTTACTATGCTTTCTACAACAGGTATTTTACAGAACATTCCTGCAGAATTATACGAAGCTGCAAAAATTGACGGAGCAACAGCACCGGTTATTTTCCGTAAAATTACTTTGCCATACATGATTTTCATTATGACACCAAACCTTATTACCTCATTCACAGGAAATATCAACAACTTCAACGTTATCTTCCTGTTAT
Source organism: Lachnospiraceae bacterium (assembly GCA_017523185.1). The sequence continues at coordinate 664 of JAFWXB010000060.1, forward strand.
CAGGTGGTGGTCCGGATTCCATCGATTACTACTTCGCTGGTAAGACAGACCTTTTAATTACATGGTTATATCGTTTAACAATTACACAGAAAGACTACAACTTAGGTGCTGTTATCGGTATTTTAACCTTCGTAATTTTAGCTACCGTGTCACTGTTAACCTACCGTAATACCGGTTCATACAAAGATGAGGGGGCGTTCCAATAATGAAAAAGAAGAAATTTATTACCGATTTGGCATGTCACATTTTATTAGCCGTACTCAGTATTATTTGGGTATCACCAATTGCATATGTAATTCTTACCTCATTCCGTAAAGAAGGTGGTGCTTATAAGAGCTACATTATGCCAAAAGCATTTACATTGGATAACTACATCAACCTCTTTAAAGGAAATGAATTACTTGACTTTAAGAGATGGTTTATGAACACATTTGTAATCGCACTTTTCGTAATGTTACTTTCCGGTTTCTTTGTATTATGTGTATCTTATACAATGAGCCGTCTTCGTTTTAAAATGCGTAAACCATTCATGAATATCGCATTAATCCTTGGTATGTTCCCTGGATTCATGTCCATGATTGCTGTTTACTACATCTTAAAAGGACTTGGTTTCTTAGAAACAGGTACATTAAAACAAGTGGCGTTGGTACTCGTTTATTCGGGTGGTGCAGGTCTTGGGTTCTATATGGCAAAAGGTTTCTTTGATACCATTCCAAGAACAATTGACGAAGCTGCATACATTGATGGTGCTACAAAATGGGAAACATTTAAGTATATTACTATTCCAATGTCAAAACCAATTATTACACATACTTTATTAACTGCTTTCATGGGTCCTTGGACAGACTATGTTTTTGCAAAAGTTATTATGGGTCAGGATACCAAATACTATACAATCGCGATTGGTCTTTGGACAATGCTTGAAAAAGAATACATAGAATATTACTATACGCAGTTCTACGCTGGTTGTGTAATTATCTCTATTCCAATCGCAATCTTGTTCTTATTAACACAGAAATGTTATGTAGAAGGTGTTGCCGGAGCAGTAAAAGGTTAAGAGAGTTTCAGTTATGTTTTCTATAACAAAATAAGACAGGCATAGCCTGAATGTAAGGAGAGCTGTCGCATTACAGATAATTTATGAAAATTATAAAAAAATCTGTTGCGACAGCTTCTTTTTATTAACAAAATACACAAAATATGTTATAATAAAAAAAGTGTGGGGAGAATGACTATCTTCCTTGTAGAAATACAAAAAATAAAAATAGGATAAAGAAAAGGGGTATTTAACGATGAAAAGAGCAAGTGGCGTATTGCTTTCTGTGTCAAGTTTACCATCCAAATATGGAATTGGTTGCTTTTCAAAGGAAGCGTATCAATGGATTGACCAATTAAAAGAAGCAGGACAGAGCTATTGGCAGATTTTACCATTAGCACCGACAAGTTATGGAGATTCTCCATATCAGTCATTTTCTTCTTATGCAGGAAATCCATATTTTATCGACTTAGAAAGCTTAATTCAAGAAGGTGTTTTAACAGCAGAAGAATGTGATGCAGCAGATTTTGGTGATAATGCAGAATTTGTAGATTATGGTAAAATTTACGAAAATCGTTTTGGATTATTAAGAAAAGCATATGAACGCAGTAACATTTCTCAAAACTGGGATTTTAATAACTTTGCAAGAGATAATGCATATTGGTTAGATGATTATGCATTGTTTATGGCTGTAAAACAGCGTTTTGAAGGTAAACCATGGACTGAATGGGCAGAAGATATTCGTAAACGTTGGGCAAATGCATTAGATTACTATCGTAGAGAATGTTATTTTGATATTGAATTTTATAAATATATCCAGTTCAAATTCTATGAACAATGGATGAAACTTAAAAAATATGCAAATGAAAACGAAATTGAAATTGTTGGTGATATTCCAATTTATGTAGCATTTGACTCAGCAGATGCATGGGCTTCTCCACAGTTATTCCAATTTGACAATGATTTCGTACCAATCGCAGTTGCAGGATGTCCTCCAGATGCATTCTCAGAAGACGGACAGTTATGGGGTAATCCATTATATCGTTGGGATTATCATAAACATACAGGTTATGATTGGTGGTGTCAGCGTATTGCATACTGCTTCCAGTTATATGATGTAGTAAGAATTGACCACTTTAGAGGATTTGAATCTTATTATAGTATTCCATATGGTGCAGAAACAGCAATTGATGGTCATTGGGAAAAAGGTCCGGGAATTGAATTATTTAATACAATCAATGCAAGACTTGGCAAAAAACAGATTATTGCAGAAGACCTTGGAACAGTTACAGATGAAGTTATTCAGCTCTTAAAAGATAGTGGATATCCGGGAATGAAAGTTCTTGAATTTGCATTTGACCCAAGAGAAAAAACAGACTACTTACCACACAGCTATGATAAGAATGCAGTTGTATATACAGGTACACATGATAATGAAACACTTGTACAATGGTACAAAGGTTTAGATGATGAAAGTCGTGCATTTGCAGAAGAATACATGAATAATGCATCTACTCCAAAAGCAAAAAAATACTGGGATTTTGTACGTCTTGCAATGCTTAGTACAGCAAATACTTGTATTACACCTGTTCAGGATTTCATGGGACTTGATGTAGAAGCAAGAATGAATCAGCCATCTACACTTGGTATTAACTGGAAGTGGAGAATGAAACCGGAAATGCTTTCTAAAGATTTAATTCAGAAAGTATATGCTCTTACAAAACTTTCTGACCGTTTATCTGATGGCATGAAAAAAGTAGAAGCTAAGAAATTAAAAGAAAGACTTTTAGCAGAAAAGAAAGCAAAAGAAGAAGCTGAAAAGAAAGCAACTAAGAAATAAAGAATACATAGGGGGAAACAGTACGTCATGAGATTTCAATATGGAAAACAAGATTGGAAAACATTGAAACGTGGCGAAGAAAACTGTTATTTGATGACAAATGGACTGGGGGGATTTTCTTCCCTCAGTCTTATTGCGTCTTGTAGCAGAAATGACCAAGCTGTACTTATGGCTTGTGTACATTCGCCAAACAACAGATACAATATGATTCACAGATTGGAAGAAACTATTACTATCGGGGATACAACATATATGTTGTCAAGTCAGGACTTCCAATGTCATAAAACAAATGAAAACGGATATGTATATCAAAGTGGATTTGTATTTGAAGATTATCCGATATGGTCTTACTTAGTAGAGGGTGTAGAAGTTACTCGTAAAATTGTTTTAATGCAAGGCAAAAATAATGTAGGAATTTCTTATGAAATTCAAAATCGTTCCGGAAAAGCAGTAACTTTAAAAGTAACTCCACAGTTACAATTTGTTCCAAAGGGTGTAAGACTTCCAATCGAACAGGAATTTATTTTTGAAGAACAAGAAACAGGTTATGCGATTACTTCCAATAACCAAACATTATATTTACAGACAAATGGTGCTTGTAAGGAAATTGAAAAATGCTTCTGTGATAAATTATATTATTCTTCTGACGTAGCAGATGGAAAAATACCTTTAGGAAGAAGTGCAGCAAACCATGAAATTATCTTTACAGTAGATGCAGATGTAAAAGATACTTTAGAAATGGTATATGGTATGGAAAGTGAATTGCCAACTGTAGCAGAAATTACGGAAAATGTAGTAACTTATCGTAAACAGCTTCATGAAAAAGCAGGATTTACAAATCCTATCGCAGACCAGCTCGCAGTAAGTGCAGACCAGTTTATTTCTTATCGTGCATCAACAGGAAAACAGACAATTCTTGCAGGTTTCCCATTCTTTGAAGACTGGGGCAGAGATACCATGATTGCATTAATGGGTTGTTGTCTTTCTACAAAGAGATATGAAGAAGCAACTGCAATTTTAGAAACATTTATGTTCTACTGCAAAAAAGGTCTTATGCCAAATATTTTCCCGGAAGGAACAGCAGATCCAGGCTATAATACAGTAGATGCAGCATTGTTATTACTTATTGCAGTAAATGAATATTATACAAGAACACAGGATAAAGAGTTTGTAAAACGTGCATATCCTGTTATGAAAGAAATTGTGGATTGGTACAAAAAAGGTACAGATTACAATATTCATATGGACGAAGACGGCTTAATTATGGCTGGTGGTGGTTACGACCAAGTAACATGGATGGACGTAAGAGTAGAAAATATTCTTCCAACTCCAAGACATGGAAAACCGGTAGAAATTAATGCTTATTGGTACAATGGACTTCGTATTATGGAACACTTCTGTACATTTATTCCGGAAGAAGCAGACAAAGCAAGTGAATATGCAAGCCTTGCAGAAAAAGTAAAAGAAAGCTTTACAGCAAAATTCTGGAATGAAGAAGCGGGTTGCTTAAAAGACGTGCTTTCGGATACACCGGCAGATACACAAATTCGTTGTAATCAGATTTGGGCTGTTTCTTTACCATATTCATTACTTCCAAGAGATAAAGAAATTCAGGTAGTAGAAACCGTGTTCCGTAAACTTTATACACCATATGGACTTCGTACACTTGCTCCGGAAGATGCACAGTATCATCCATTCTATGGTGGAGCTCCATTAGATAGAGATTTAGCATATCATCAGGGAACTGTATGGCCATTCCCAATGGGAGGATATTATCTTGCATACTTAAAAGTACATGATTATTCCGAAGAAGCAAAAGCATATGTTTTAACTCAATTAAGTCACTTAGAAGGTGCATTAAGAGAAGGTTGTGCAGGTCAATTACCGGAAATTTATGACGGTGAAAATCCAACAGAATCCAAAGGATGCTTTGCACAGGCTTGGAGCGTAGGCGAATTACTTCGTGTATATGAAGCAATCCAATAAAAAGAGAATAGTTAGATTTATGTGAAAGAACAGAAATTCGATAAATAAGAAAATCAATAAAAAGCATATATTTTTATAAAGATAAAAGGATTATAAAAAATGCAATGTAATAAAGTATGATTTTTACAAAATAATTTTACTTATCGAATGAAGATTAAATAAAATGAAAAGCTGTCTTAGTTTTGCACTAGGACAGCTTTTTGGATAAAATATATGAAATTCACATAAAAAATAAAAATTAATTTTAACGATTTGCTATAATATTTTTATGTTCTTCTAACATTCCATGAATTTTATTTTGGAAATAAGTTCCACTATGTTTTTGGTCTTCTTTCGACAATTCAGAAAGTAAAATCGGTTTTCCGTATTCAAGGATAACGGTTCTTTTTTTCACCCATGGAAATTGTGTTTCAAAAATACTGGCACTTCCTGTAATTGCTACAGGAATAATTTTACAGCCTGTTTTTTGAGATACTTTAAAACTTCCATCTTTAAAGTCTAATACATTTGCAGTATCTTCACGTTCGCGATTTCTTGTACCTTCCGGAAAGATAAAAACGGAAGTTCCATTTTTGACAAGGTCAATTGCTTCTAAAATAACCATTAAACTTTGTTTGATATCGTCTCTATCCATAAATAAACAATGAAGACGTTTCATCCATGCACGAAGGGCAGGTACTTTTTTAACACCAATTTTGGAAATATAACCTGTAAGGTTTGGAACTCTTGCATATGTTAAAATAATATCAAACATACTGCGATGATTTGCTACATATAAAACAGCTTCATCTTTTGGAATATTTTCTTCGCCAATAACCACAACTTTTGTACCGGCAAGAATAGTAATTATTTTTAAAGCAAATTGTACAATGCGAAGTTGGCAGATATCTGCTTGATAAGGATTGCGTTTTCGAATAAGCCAAAAGATACCAAGTAGAGGGTATCCAACAATAAAAAAGCATAGAAGAAATAATAAAATGATGATTGTTCGCATAAATTTTCCTCATTTTCTGATGTAGTATTTATTTTTCTAAGCCATATTATACCTAAGAAAGCCTTAAAAATCAATGAAATAAAGTGATAAATATATAGGAAGAGGATTAGTTGTTACTGTTCATTCAACAATAAAATACTTGCTGTTTTGTTGCGTAAGAACATGATTCAGGTGTGAGCAAGCTCTTTTTGCGTAGCAAAACTTTAAATGAGCCTTCGAATCGTTACTAAATAGGTATGAGAAGATAAATTTTGAATAGATAGGTAAAAATAAAATTATTTATTACTTGAAAAATATTCAAAAATGTGGTAATATCGTGAATGTTAGTCAGCACAAGGAAACATAAAATATTGTGCAATATAATAATTTTTCATCAAAATCAAGGAGGTAAATATATGCAACATCACGACATCTCTAAGATTCGCGCTTCTGTTCGTCAGCAGTGTGGAAATCGAGTAATGATTCAATTAGACCGAGGACGCAATAAGGTAGATATTCAGAAAGGAACACTTCAAAATGCGTATCCAAGTGTATTTACCGTATTAGTAGATGATGAGAGAGAAGAAAATCCTCCACAATTATTATCTTTTAGTTATACCGATATTATTACAAAAGATATTCGTATGAAACTTTGCTAAAAGTCATAAAATCCCTTTGTTTTGAATATGTATTGACATACAGATATTCAAAACGGAGGGATTTTTTATGGAGTTAAATACACATATATGTAATCAGCTTATAGAAAAAGGCAATGCATTTACGCAGATTACAGTAGATGATGATTATATTGTCAGAGATAATAAACCGGACGTAGTGCGTATTATATATACAAAAGGTCGAATTGCGTTGGAAGATGCAAAAGTAGGAAATCAAGTGGTTTGGTTGACAGGGAAATTGCATTTTGATACGTTGTATTTAAGTGATGATGAAAATCGTCGTTTGGAATGTGTGTCAGGGGAAGTGCCATTTCAAGAAAAATTGATTATGGACGAGGTTGGTGAAGGTGATGAACTTTTTGCAGATGCGAAAATAGAAGATTTATCCGTTGGTATTATCAATTCGAGAAAACTTGTTGTGCGTGGAGTTTTAAATTTAACAGCAGAAGCAAGACGAGAAAGTGAAAATGTGGTTGCATGTGCAGTTCCGAAAGAAATGCATTATGAACAAAAGACAAAAAGTGTTGATATGATGTGTCTTACAGAGGCAAAAAAAGATATTGTGCGTATTCAAAAAGAATTGCTTTTGCCAAATAGCAGAACAAATATTGGAACAATTATTTTTTATCAAGTGGATTTTCGAAATGAAGATGTGCAGTTAAAAAGTGATGGTATTCAAATTCAAATGGACGCACAAGTTTGGGTATTGTATCGTAGTGAGACAACAGGAGAATATGAATGTTTTGAAACGGTCGTTCCTGTAATGGGTATGATAGAAAGTAGTTATCTTGTAGGAGATGAAATTTTTTGGACAAAAATACGACCAATGGAGATTGATTTAGAACCTCGTGGAGATTATGACGGAGAAGCACGTATGTTGGGACTTGAAGTGATGCTCGCAGTAGAAGCAGAAATTTATCGTGAAGAAAGTTGTGATGTACTTTTAGATGTATATTCTTTGCAAAAAGAATTGGTATTGCAAAAAGAACCATTTGAATTGTCGCAACTTTTAATGAAAAATATATCGAAAATTCGTATTTTGGAGCAGGCACACTTAGAACCAAATCAGGAAAAGATTTTACAGATTTGTGGCAGTAATGGTATGGTAGGAATTGACCGTATTCAGCGAAAAGAAAACGGACTTTTGGTAGAAGGGATTTTACAGGTACATATTTTGTATAATGCAATTGAAGATTCCATGCCGTATGGACATAGTGAAGAACAGATACCATTTGAGCAATTTATTGAAATTGATAACTTTTCGAATGATGCAAGATTTAAGATAGAAATCAAATTAGAACAACTTCAGGTAAATCTGCTAGATAATACGGAATATGAAATTAAAGCCGTGTTACAAATGGCGTTGTTAGCAGAACAAGTTTTGCAATTTGAAAAAATTGTGGAGATTGAAGAACGACCTTTTAATATTGAAGAATTACAAAAGCAACCAGGTATGATTGGTTGCGTACGAAAAGAGGGTGAAGACCTTTGGGATATTGCAAAAAGATATCATGCAACGGCAGAGAATATTATTGAGATAGGAGATAAAGTATTAGTTGTAAAACAAGTTTTGAGTTAAAATATATTGGGTTTATGAAAAGAATTTAATATCTTTAAATTTTATTCAAAATTTCCTAAAAAAAACAGTAGCATTTTTCTTCCATTTGTGCAATGATATATAGTAAGGGCTTAAAATCGTCAGAGGTAAATTGAAACGCAGAATAAATAATTTCTTACTTCAAATGTGTGAAGTATTAAGTAGTGGGAAAAGAAATTTTTGTGTTAGTTAAAGATTGGAAAGTTTTAGCTAACAAGCAACAAAGTTGCCTGCGTTTATGAATAAGTAGTAAAAGCAAATTGTAAGTGTCAACTTTACAAATGGGTTGCCCTATATAGAAAAGATATTTCGTAACGATTTAGTTGAAATATAGCTAAATCGTTGCGAATTTATAAATTTATTGTGTATAATTGTGTATAGATGCGTAAGTTGGACAAGTTTATTATTATTGGAGTGTTTTACGTTAGTTTCATAATGAAAAAATAGTTCTTAATAAATTTATAGGTTTATTTTGTATAGATGTGTAAATGAAATAGGGTTATTTTTATAAAAACGTAGTTCTTTTAGAAAATAAGCAGTTCACTATATTATATATGTAAAAATGGAGGAATTACATGAAATTTAAAGATTACAAAATAAGATTAAAAATGACAAGAATAGCTTCTGCTTTGCTTGCAGGTTCTTTGCTTTTAAGCGTACCGGTAACAGGGAATAAGAATATTTTTTCTTTTTTTAGAGGAGAAAATGTATATGCTTCAAGTGCACAAGAAAAACGAGATGAAGCACAGCAGAATTTAGATAATGTACAAAATGAAATTAATAATTTAGAAAATGAACAGCAGCAAGTGCAAAATGAATTAAGTGAAAAAACACAAGTTTTAAGTGACCTTTTAGCAGAACAGAAGATTTTAGAACAAGATATTGCGAAAACACAAGTTGAAATTGACCAAGCGAAATTAGATTTACAAGCAGCAAAAGACCAAGAACAAGCAGAATATGAAGCAATGAAACTTCGTATTCAGTATATGTATGAAAATAGTACAGAAAATTCTATTTGGACAGCTATTTTAGAAGCAAATGGAATTAAAGATTTATTAAATCGTGTAGAATATGTGACACAAGTACATAAAACAGACCGTGAAATGTTGACAGCTTATCAGGAAACTGTAAAACAAGTAGAAGAAATTGCAGAAGAATTAGATTCTGAAATGAATAATCTTGTGGCAATGAAAGAAGTTTCAGAACACCAAGAAGTAGAACTTGAAAAAGCAATGCAGGAACTTCGAAATGAAGTTGCTGATTTTGAACAACAGCTTGCAGCAGCAGAAGCAAGAGCAGATGCGTATGCAGAAGAAATAGCAGAACAGAATCGTATTATTGCAGAAGAAGAACGCAGACGTAGAGAAGAGGAAGAACGCAGACGCAGAGAGGAAGAAGAACGTCGTCGTCAAGAACAAGAAAGATTAGAACAACAACAGCAACAACAAAACAACAATAATTCTTCCAATAGTGAAAGCTCTAATAATGGAACTTCTTCTACAACAAAACCAAATGTAAGTGGAAGTGGTTATTTAAACGATTCCAGTTATGACCCTGGTTTTAGTTCAAGTGTTTCCGGAGAAGAACTTGTAAATTATGCATTACAGTTTGTTGGAAATCCATATAAATGGGGTGGAAACAGTTTAACAAATGGTTGTGATTGTTCAGGCTTTGTAAACTTAATTTATAAACATTTTGGTTTTTCCGTACCAAGATATTCACAAGCGTTTAAAACAGTAGGAAAACCGGTTGCATATGAAAATTTAAAAGCAGGTGATATTGTTGTATATCCTGGACATGTTGCTATTTATATTGGAAATGGTAAAATTGTAGAAGCACAATCCACAAAAGCAGGTATTACTTGTACTCGTAGAGTAAATTGTAACACAATTACTGCTATCAGAAGGGTTTTATAATATAAATTTATTGATAAAGTAACATAATAATTATTTTTAGAAGTATATGGATAATAAAATAATAATTTATAATATAAAATGATGGATGAAAGATAACAGAATGATTATTTTATAAAACATGTGGGTGTAGAGTAATGAGTTATGATTTAAAATCAGTTACAAATAACATAACATTATGGCGAAAAACATTTTGGAACAGTATGAAAAAATTTAGTAAAATATGGATTTTTACGATAATTATTTTTGTATTGACAATGGTGCTTTTTAAAGACCATGAAAATAAGCAAATAAAGCCTTATAATGAAATGTTAGATGAAGTTTTGGCAGTTGTAGAAAATGAAACAATTACGTTACGAGAGTTTGCAGTTTATGTAGCACATGAAGAAGCTGAAGTACATGAACAAGCACTTGCATATGACCCTAAAAATACAAAAAAATATTGGGGACTTCATACAAACGGGCAATTTATTAAAGTTGCTGCAAGAAATGCTACTGTTTCGATGGCAGTACATGATGAATTGTTTTATCAACTTGCAATGGAAAAGAATTTGACATTAACCGAACAAGAAGAACAAATGCTTGCAAATGATGTTATGGATTTTTGGGCTGATTTAACAGAAGATGGAAAAGAACAAAAATTGGGAATTTCCAAAGAAGATGTAGAACAGGCATTACAAAAAATTGCAATTGCAGAAAAAGCACAGGCAGTTTATGCAAAATTAAATAATGTAAAATATGAAGATTATCATTTTGAGGGAGAGGAATTTTCAGAATTTCTTTCCCAATATGATTATAAAGTAGATGAAAAAATAGTAGATAAATTAGATTTTGGTGATATTACGTTAAGTCACTAGAAGGAAAAAGGAATAAATATATGGCAATAAAAATTGGAAGAAATGACCCATGTTGGTGTGGGTGTGGGAAAAAATATAAACAATGTCATGCAACATTTGATAATAAAATTGCATATTTTGCAGCACAAGGCTGTCTTGTTCCGTCAAGAGAGATTATTAAGACGCCGGAACAAATTGCAAAAATTAAAGAAAGTGCAAAAATCAATATTGCAGTATTAGATTATATTGGTGAAAATATTCATGCAGGTATGAGTACAGCAGAAATTGATAAAATTGTTTATGATATGACAACAAAAATGGGTGGAATACCTGCACCTTTAAATTATGAAGGATATCCATATAGTGTATGTACTTCTGTAAATAATCAAGTATGTCATGGATTTCCATCAGAAGATGTTATTTTAAAAGAAGGTGATATTGTCAATGTAGATTGTTCTACAATTTTAGATGGCTATTATAGCGATTCTTCTCGTATGTATTGCATCGGCGAAGTAAGTCCTGAAAAACAGCGTTTGGTAGATGTTGTAAAAGAATGTGTAGAACTTGGTTTAAAAGAAGTAAAACCATGGGGATTTTTAGGTGATATGGGACAAGCTGTACATGACCATGCGTATGCAAATGGTTATACGGTTGTGCGTGAAATTGGAGGTCATGGTATTGGATTAGATTTTCACGAAGACCCATGGGTAAGTTATAACAGTAAACGTGGTACAGAAATGCTTATGGTGCCGGGAATGATTTTTACAATTGAGCCGATGGTAAATATGGGTGGTGTAGAAATCTATATTGATAAAAAAAATGGTTGGGAAGCTTATACGAAAGATGGAAAACCTTCTGCACAATGGGAAATTATGGTGCTTGTCACAGAAGATGGAGCAGAAGTGCTTTGCTGGTAAAAAACAGATATTTTTCTTTATTTGAATTAAAGAATTTTGTTATAAATAAGTAGCGAAAGTGGATTGCGAATATGCACATGACTATTTTAGCAAAAGTCAATTTCAAATAAAAAATAAAATATAGTATAAGTAAATTTGGAATTGTGTATGTGCATAAGTAATTAGAGGATAATGAAATGAGAAAAAAACAAAAATTAGATATGACAGCAAGTGAAAAGAAAGTATTTATTATTATGGCAGTAACAACAGTTGTTGCTGCCTTGCTTTGTGTTTTTGCATGGTATATCAATGATTTTTATCGTGCAACAGAAAAAGCAAAAAAAGCAATCTTAGGAAATGAGCTTGTTTCCGTTACAGAACATGATAAATATTATGTATTTCAACTTGCAACAGAAGAAACTAACGAAAAAGAAACAAATATAGAAGATACTACAAAAACAGATAGTGATATAGAAAAAGGAATTATTTTTTATCCGGGTGGAAAAGTAGATGAAATTGCATATGCACCATTGCTTCTTGAACTTACAGAATATGGATATGATGTATATTTAGTAAAAATGCCTATGAAACTTGCAATTTTTGGTACAAATCGTGCAGAGGAAATTATGGAAGAAGCTTCTCATATTCAAGAATGGACAATGATGGGACATTCTCTTGGTGGAGCAATGGCAGCTTCTTTTAGTGCAGAACATGATGAAGAAGTTAATACATTAGTGCTTCTTGCAGGATACAGTACAGAAGATTTATCTGATAAAGAAATTGATGTATACAGTTTTTATGGAACAGAAGACAAAGTCTTAAATATGGAAAAATATGAAGAATGTTATGGAAATCTTCCGGAAGATACCATAGAAATTAAAATCGATGGTGGAAATCACGCATATTATGGACATTATGGAGAACAAGACAAAGATGGAAAAGCATCTATTACAAGAGAAGAACAACAAGAAAGTGTCATTGATGGATTATTTCAATAAATAAGAAATATTTTAACTGTTGTTTTTATCAATTATAGAAATGAAGAAAGTTCAGAGAAGAAAAAATGAGTTTGGAAATTGAACGTAAATTTTTAATGGAAGATTTTCCTAATCTTCCATGTATGCGAGAAGTTTATATTGAACAAGGATATCTTAGTATTGAACCTGAAGTGCGTATCCATAAAGCCATTGATAAACAGAGTGGAAAACAGGATTTTCGTTTAACTGTCAGAGGGAATGGAACATTAACGCGAACAGAAATAAAGACAGATGTTGAAGAAGCTTTTTATAAAGAAGCAGTAGAATTATTAGGTTTACCAATGATAAAAAAAGAGTATAAAAGTTATACATATGAAGGATATGTGTTAGAAGTTTGTTATGTAGATGCAGGAATGGAAAGTGCCTTTTTTTATGGAGAAATAGAATTTCCTTCAGAAGAAGAAGCGAATACGTTTCAAAAACCTTACTTTTTAGGAAAAGAAGTTACGATGGAAGACGATTATAAAATGAAAAATTATTGGAAAAGGACAAGAGGCGTATGATAAATACAGTTATTTTTGATATTGGAAATGTACTTGTAGATTTTCGTTGGAAAGCGTTGTTTCAGGAACTTGGATTTGAAGGCGAAATGTTTGAAACAATTGCAGATGCAACTGTCAGAAATCAGGAATGGAATGAATTTGACAAAGGACTCGTAAGCACGGAAGAAATTATTGAAATTTTTGCAAAAAATGCACCACAATATAAACAGGAAATTGCAAAGATTTATGAGCATATTGGAGATATTGTAGCACTTTATGATTATGCAATTCCATGGATAAAAGAATTAAAAGAAAAAGGTTATAAAGTTTATATTTTATCCAATTGGTCGAAACCAGCATATGATGCTAATTTAGATACAAATTTGCGTTTTCTTCCAATGACAGATGGAGCTGTGATGTCTTTTCAGGAACATATCATAAAACCAAATCCTGAAATTTATCAATTGATTTGTGACAGGTACAATATTTGTCCACAAGAAGCTGTATTTTTAGACGATAATTGGGGAAATATTGTATCTGCACGAGCATTTGGATTGAATGCGATTCATTTTCAAGGATATGAGCAGGCGAGAGAGGAATTGGAGTGTTATTTGAAAATGATTTAGTTTGTAAATAGGAAGCTTTTAAACTTTTGTATAAAATAAAAAAGTGGTAAAAAAAGTGAATAATATTGTGAATGGTTTTAGAATGAATCAAGAAATGATAAATTTTATAAAGGATTGTGAAATATGTGGATGTATTGCACTTGGAATATATGCAGTACACGATTTATGTGTAAGAGCAATAGAAAAGGGCTATGCATTTAATATCAAGTTTGACACAAAGGGAATGATTGATTTTAGTGTTACACCTTCTACAGTTACTGTAGAATAATATTCTATTCATATTTATAATTTATTTTTCGAACACTCCAAGCGTTAAGAGGTATTATAATATAGTTTTTATCTTTGTAGCACTCACAGTATATTATAATGTGAGTGCTTTATTGATTTAGAATATAGCTTCAGAAAAGAATATAAAAAATAAATTAAATATTAGAGTTATTAAAATCTAATGTTACTCCATTCATTGCAATTTGTTCTTCTTCCTCAATTGGAATTATAAGACATTTTTTACCATTAATGAGTGTGGTTTCAATCGTTGCTACTTTTTCCGGTTTTACATGAAGTACGATATCATGTTTTTTTGTTTCTGCAAGATAAGTATCTAATTCTGTTTGTTTGTCTAAAAGTTGTGTAGTGCGTTCTTCTAATTGTGTTGTTTTTTCGGTTAATTGTGTGGAAATTGCAGAAAGTTGTTCTTGCAATGCCTGTTTTTCCATGCGAATACTGTTTTGTTCTAATGTCTTTTTATCAATAAGATATTCAGCAATTGGTGATTTTTCACCAAAGGCTTCTTCTATGGAGTTTTCGATACGATTTGCTTTTTCTTCTGAAATATTACTGTTTTTAAATAATTGTTCCATTACGGTATTATCTAATAAAAAGTTATTTGTATTTGCATCATGAAGTTCTTCATATTCTTCTAACATATCATTTAAGTTTTGTTGAATATCCATAAGAATTTCAGTTGTTTGTTCACTTTCTGTGCCTAAAACATTGCGTATGATGGAATCAAATGCCATTTTTTGTTCCGTAGCAGTACGTTCAATCGAGCAACCAAGTCCATTTGCCATAAATTCGGAATGTGGTTCTTTTGTATTTTTTGTATAAAATAAAGTTGCATGAATATCGGTACTGCGTTCATTAAATGCAGGAAATAAGAAACCGGTATCAGGTGCACCAACGACCCAGTCACGAATACGTGGAGCAATACGCTGTTCTTCTTCGCGATATCCAAGCCCTGCCTTTGAAAGTGTCACAGGACAAATGGCACATATAAGATAATCATATACTTCTTCTGATTCATCTATGTTTAAATTATCTTTAGTACGGGTCATCACATCATATGTATCATGATAGAGTAAAATCAAATAGTTGCCATCATGTTCATATGTATCAATGATTAAATCATAATAAGTATCTAAAAGGGTGTCATCTTCTAATTTTGTTTCACGCAAAGCCATAAGAATTTGTTGTCTGCCACCGACTTCTTCTTCCTCAAGTGGAAAAGAAAGTTCAAGTAAGTTGTTGCCTAATGTACCGGAAAGAATTTTATTGGCAATTTCTAAATATTTGTAGTATTCTTCTTCCTCTAAGGTTAAAAATTGACCTCCAAATTTGCATATTTTATTGCGATTTCCGTCTACATAGCATCCAACTAAGCGTGTAAAAGTAGCTTCGTCTTTTTTGAAACGACGTTTTAATTCTAATACTTCTTTTTTTGTCATAAATTCTCCTATTAAAAATAATAAATATATGATATTAAATTCAAATTTATCTCTATTATACATTTTCTGTATCAGAAACACAATTCTAAAGAATAAATAGATAAAATATATATTTCTTAGAAAAATAGAATTTGTATAAGAAGTTTTTGCAATAATATACTGCTTTATAAAACAAGTATCATTGTTGAGTTTATTTTAATGTAGAAAGATTTTAAGAAAAGTATAGCTATAATAGATATTCTTTGTTAGAATTTTCTCTGTATGATAAATCAAATCAATAGTAGTTATAAGTGAACGATAAAAAAGAAATAAGAAAGAGAGAAATTATGGTACTTGGGATTTTAGCTCATGTAGATGCAGGAAAAACAACTTTATCAGAAGCGCTTCTTTATAAAACGGGAACCATTCGTAAAATAGGTCGTGTTGACCACCAAAATGTATATTTAGATACAGATTCTCAAGAAAGAGAACGAGGAATTACAATTTTTTCCAAACAGGCACAATTAGAACTGGAGGGTATGAAAATAACACTTTTAGATACACCTGGACACGTGGATTTTTCGGCAGAAATGGAACGAACATTACAAGTTTTAGATTATGCAATTCTTGTCATTAGTGGAACAGATGGCGTACAAGGGCATACAAGAACATTGTGGAAGTTATTACAACATTACAAAATTCCTGCGTTTGTGTTTATCAATAAGATGGATTTAGCAGGGGCTGAAAAAGAAAAAATACAAAAACAATTAAAAAGTCAGCTTTCGGAAGGTTGTGTGGATTTTTCAGATGTGGCATGGGAGAAGGGAAATTTATATCAAACAGAGAGTTTGACAGGATTGTTAGAGGAAATTAGTTCTTCACAAAAAGACATAGAGAAATTTGTGGAAGATATTGCAGTATGCAATGATGAATTATTAGAAACATATATGGAAGAATTAGATATATCTGTGGAATCGGTAGAACAAGCAATTCAAAACAGGTGGTTATATCCTTGTTTTTATGGTTCAGCATTAAAATTAGATGGGATTACAGAATTATTAGGTGCAGTTCAATTATTGGGAAAAGGACTTTATGAAACGCATAGAAAAAATGACAAAAAGGATATTAGGATATCCAAAAATATTTTTGGAGGCTTAGTTTATAAAATCGGTCGTGATGCAAGAGGTGTACGCCTTACTTATTTAAAAATAACAAGTGGGACATTAAAAGTCAAAGATAAAATCAGCTATCATGGTTTAGAAGAAAAAATCGACCAAATTCGTATATATTCAGGAGAAAAATATGAGTTAGTGGATAGTGTGCAAATAGGAGAAGTGTGTGCTGTTACGGGATTAGACCAAACACAGGCAGGAATGGGACTTGGAAATAATCAAACAAAAACAATGCCTATTTTAGAACCGGTATTAACTTATCAAATGATTGTGCCACAAGGGGTAAGTCCAAGCGAACTTATGAAAAATTTGAAGCAATTAGAGGAAGAAGACCCACAGCTTCATATTTTATGGAATGAAAAATTACAAGAAATTCATGCTCAACTTATGGGACAAGTACAGATGGAAGTGCTTGGACGTGTAATTTTTGACCGATTTGGTGTGAAAGTGGAGTTTGGAACAGGAAATATTGTATATAAAGAAACAATTGCAAAACCGGTCGAAGGCGTGGGACATTTTGAACCATTGCGACATTATGCAGAAGCACATATTTTTATGGAACCGGATGAACCGGGAAGTGGTATTAGTGTATATTCGGATTGTAGTGAAGATATTTTAGATTTGAATTGGCAAAGATTGATTACGACACATATTTTAGAAAGAGAACATTTGGGTGTACTTACAGGTTCACCAATTACGGATATTAAATTTACGATTGTTACAGGTCGAGCACATTTAAAACATACGGAAGGTGGAGATTTTCGACAAGCGACATATCGTGCCATTCGTCAAGGGTTAAAATCTACAGAATCGGTATTGTTAGAACCTATTTACGCATTTTTGTTAGAAGTTCCCGTAGATTGTATTGGACGAGCCATGACAGATATTCGTAATCGTTTTGGGAAACATGAAGCACCTGAATATATTACAAAGGAAGGTGGAGATATTGCTGTTTTAAATGGAACTGCACCGGTAGCAACTATGCAAGATTATATAACGGAAGTACATTCTTATACAAAGGGATTAGGGCAATTATCATTGCAATTAAAAGGATATGATGTATGTCACAATAGTGTTGAGGTTGTAGAATGTATTGGTTATGATAGTGAACAAGATATCGAAAATCCAACAGGGTCTGTATTTTGTGCACATGGAGCAGGTTTTGTTGTGCCATGGTATGAAGTTCCAAACTATATGCATTTGGAATATGTATATGATACAAAAGGTCATGTCAGGCAACAGGGAGGTTTGAGTTATGATTTGGAACAACAAGCCCAAAATTTACGAGAACTGGCAAAACGCAAAGAGGAAGAAAAAATAACAAAAACGGTAAGTGCATCTTCATGGGAATTAGATAAGGAATTACAACAGATTTATGCACGTGAATTTGGCATGAATAAAGAGGATATGTTGGATTATGAACGAAAAAAATGGGCAAAAAAGTCGAATGAAAAGAAAGAAAAAGCACCAACACAAAAAATAGATAAAAAAGGGAATCCCATTTATCCGAAAAAAGCGATTTTAGAAGAATATTTGCTTGTAGATGGATATAATATTATTTTTGCTTGGGAAGATTTAAAAGCATTAGCAAAAGTAAATTTAGATTCTGCAAAAGATAAATTGAAAGATATGTTATGTGATTATCAAGGATATAAAAATTGCAAAGTAATGGTTGTGTTTGACGGATATCGTGTAAAGGGAAGTAAAGGTTCAACGCAAAAGTATTTTGATTTAGAAGTGGTTCATACAAAACAAGATGAAACAGCAGATATGTATATTGAACGAAAAGTACATGAGATTTCAGGAAAATATAAAGTTACCGTAGCAACTTCTGATAATTTAGAACAGCTTACGATTTTAGGACAAGGAGCTTTACGAATGTCAGCGTTGGGATTACAACAGGAAATGGAAAGAATGGCAAAAGAAAGTTTAAGTGCTTATAGAAAAAGAGAAAGTTCGCTTTTTTAGTCAGAGAAAGAAATTTGCGTTGCTTTTTGGTATGGATAATGTTACCATAAAGTTAATTTTTATAAAAACAATATAATTTTGGATATAAGATATAAAAGTTATTAGTTGTAAGTAATAGAAATAGATAGTAAATATCTTTTTTAAGTACAATACAATATGAAAAGCTATATAGAATTTATATTGTTTTTGCAGATTTGTAATAATATATAGGAGGCGTTATGATTTATAACAAACATATGTACGAATTAGGCAGTAAACGTTCTGCTATTCGTGAATTATTTGAATATGGAAAACAAAGAGCAAGTGTTGTTGGGTCGGAAAATGTTTATGATTTTTCTTTGGGAAATCCAACAGTTCCGGCACCGGATTGTGTAGATGAAAATATTCGCAATTTGACAAAAGAATTGGATTGTGTAAAATTACATGGTTATACATCTGCACAAGGAGATGTAGAAACAAGAACTGCAATTGCAAACTTTTTAAATGAAACACATGGAACACATTTTGAAGCAGACAATTTTTATATCACTATGGGAGCAGCAGCATCACTATCTATTTGTTTTCGTGCATTGACAGCAGAAAAAACAGATGAATTTATTGGAATTGCACCATTTTTCCCAGAGTATAGAGTATTTGTAGAAGCAGCAGGTGCAAACTTTAAAGTTGTTCCGGCAGATACAAAGGCATTTCAGATTGATTTTGAACAGTTAGAAGCTATGATAGGAGACCATACAAAAGGAATTATTATCAATTCTCCAAATAATCCTTCCGGAGCTGTATATTCGGAAGAAACAATTATTCGTCTTGCAGAATTATTAAAGAAAAAAGAACAAGAAGTAAATCATCCGATTTTTATTATTTGTGATGAACCATATCGTGAAATTGTTTATGATGGGGTAAAAGTACCATTTGTGACAAAATATTATGATAATACGTTAGTTTGTTATTCTTACAGTAAATCATTATCTTTACCGGGAGAACGTATTGGCTATGTATTAGTTCCAAAAGAAGCATACGAAAGCAAAGCTCTTTATGCAGCAGTAGCAGGAGCAGGTCGTGCCTTAGGATACGTTTGTGCACCAAGTATGATGCAAAAAGTCATTGTACGTTGTCAGGGTCAAACTGGTGATGTAGAACTTTATAAGAAAAATCGTGATTTACTTTATGAAGGACTTACAAAAATCGGATACAATTGTTTCTTGCCACAAGGAGCATTTTATATGTTTGTAAAGGCATTAGAAGAAGATGCAGATGCATTTTGTGAACGTGCGAAAAAAGAAGATTTATTAGTGGTATCTGCAAATGGTTTTGGCTGTCCGGGATATGTGCGAATTTCTTATTGTGTAGATGAAGATATGATAAAACGCAGTTTTGGAGCATTTGAACGATTATATCAGAGTTATCAATAATGGGTTTTATAATATATATGTCTTTTTCATACAGATAATTTTATGTAATATTCTAAATTTGCTCATTTATAAATAATATATAAAAAACCTTACCAAACATTTTTATTTGGTAAGGTTTTTTTGTTAAAAATAGATAATTTAGATGTGTTGTTTTTAGAAAGTAACGGAAATTACAAAAATATAAAATAAAAATGTGATATTTTTTAAATTGGATTTGTTCTAAATATAGAAAGTTCAATAAAGATAGAACTTTCTTAAAGTTTCAGTTATTGGAGGAACTGTAATGGAACAGACAGAGTACATAGAGGCAGTAGAGTTATATGGAAATACCATTTATCGAATTGCGTATCAATATTGTAAAAATAAAAATGATGCAGAGGATATTGTACAAAATACATTTATAAAACTTTTTCAAACGACAAAAGGATTTGAAGATAAAGAATATTTGCGAAGATGGTTGATTCGTGTTGCTATTAACGAAGCAAAAAATTTACGAGTATCTTTTTGGAAAAAAAGAATATTTCCAATGCAAGAAGTAAAAGAAACAGAAGTTTATACATTTTCAAATGAGGAAAGTCTTACACTTTATGATACTGTAATGCAATTACCCAAAAAATATCGAATTGTAGTACATTTATATTATTATGAGGAGTATTCTATTAAGGAAATTGCTGACATTTTACAAATGAAAGAAACAACCATTCAAACACAGTTGATGAGAGCAAGAAAAAAATTAAAAGAAATGTTAAAGGAGGCGTGGGAAGATGAAGAATAAAGATTTGTTTAAAGAAACATTTTCAAAAGTATCTATGTCAGAAGATGCTTTGAAAAATTTACAAAATATCAGCAAAGAAGAAATAGATACACAACGTATAAAACCACAACTTGTTACATTTCGCTATTCTACGGTATTTGCATTAGTAGCTCTTATTATTGGATTTTCAAGTGGTATTTTTATTATGAATAAAGAAATAAAAAAAATACAACGCCAACAAAGTAGAGAGGAAATGGTTCATACAACAGAAACAGATAAACAAGAGGATAATATCGAACAAGGAAATGAGTCAGAATATATAGAACTTCGTATGAATAATTATATTAATGGGTATTACATAGATAAGGAAGAAGTGATTTTTTATGTAGATGAAAATAAGGTATGGCATGTAGAATTTAAAAACAATAAAATGGAACCATGGGCATTAGCATTGCCAAAAGACCTTATATTAGAACATACATCATTTATTTATAGGCTGGGAAGTTATTGGAAACATGGTACACCATATGGAAGCCAGTTGCGAATAGGATACATACCAATAAATTTACAACAAGAAGAAAAAACAATTTATTTTGAATGGGATTGTAGAAAAATAGATATTACAGAAGATTTTGCAGATGGTGTAGCAACAGGGATTTGTGAAATAGAAAATGAGTACACATATTTAGGAGAGAAATATCGTTATCTTATAGAAGGAACATTGGAAAATTATACAGCAAAAATATGGATATTACCAGACGTATTAAGTCAGCCATTAGATAGATATTTGATAACAGAAAAATAAGAGCAAATTATATAAGAAATAAAGAAAAATTATAATTCTATTTTTTTATTAAAATTGTGATAAAATAAATAGTATGGAGTTGTTTAAACATAAATTAAAAGTATTCCCTTTTATGAGATAAAAAAGATGTCTGATAAAAGGGAATTTTTATTTGATGAAAAAACCAACTTGACAAATACCCATAACCGGTATAGAGTATATATAAAAAGGAGAAATTTATGGAAGAAAAGATAATAATGGAAGTTTGCCCAAATTGTGGAAAACAAAAAGAACGCTCAGAAAAAGAAATCAGAGATTTAACAAATCGTTTATCACGTATTGAAGGACAAATTCGTGGAATTAAAGGTATGGTGGAAAAAGATTGTTATTGTACGGATATTTTAATTCAAGTTTCTGCTGTTACGGCAGCGTTAAATAGTTTTAATAAAGTTTTGCTTACAAATCATATAAAAACGTGTGTGGCACAAGATATTCGTGATGGAAAAGAAGAAACAATTGATGAACTTGTTAATACCTTACAAAAGTTAATGAAATAATAGTTAAAAGAATGTAATGAAAGTGGATTATAAATATATGTTTGTGTATATAGTATAATTTTATCTACCATATACAGATATATTTGTAATAATATTAAAAAATATTTTTGTGTAAAAGAGAAATTGAAAAGAGTTTTGGAAAATTTTTTAGAGAAAAATATAAAAATTGAAAATATCATTTAGAAAGTGTTAAATTATGAAACAA
>JAFWXB010000061.1 GCA_017523185.1 Lachnospiraceae bacterium
ATCAGATATTATTCTTGGTGTAGCAGAAGGGCAAGAAACTCAAGAAAATTTATTAGAATGGGTTATAACACATCAAAGTTCTAAATAATATAGTAGAACAGACATTATAGAAAAGATATAATGTCTGTTTTTGTTTAAGAAAAACAATAGGTAAGGGAGTATATATTTTTAAAATAGAAAAAGCGTTCTATTGGCAATTCTTAAATTTATGTGAATTAGTTGCATAAAACATGGAAAAAAGATAGAATATTGTAAAATTAAATTGAAAACAATTTTGTTTATTTTATAAAAATGTTAGGAGTATAAAATGGCAGAAGAAAAAAAAGAGAAAAAGCAGAAGAAAAAGAAGAAACATCGATTTTTCTGGTTTATTGTAAAATTTCAAATTCTGTTGATGTTTGTTGTTATGGGAGCATTTTTCTATTATCATTATAGTGGATATGCAGAAGTGATTCAGAACTTACGAAAAGAAGCAATTGTAGAAGTTCGTGAATCGAATGAAAAAACATTTCTTCCATCACAAACAAGTATTGTCTATGATACAAACGGAACATTGATTTCTTATGTAAAAGGGGAAAAAGAGTCAGATTATGTAGAATATCGAGATATTCCATTGGATTTTGTAAGAGCAATGGTTAGTATTGAAGATAAAAAGTTTTATGAGCATAAAGGCGTTGATTATATGGCAATTATTCGTTCTGCAAAAGCAATTTTAGAAAGTGGAGAATTGACGCAGGGTGGTAGTACCATTACAATGCAACTTTCAAGAAATATTTATTTACATAATGGAAAAAGTTGGGAACGCAAAGTAAAAGAAATTTTTATTGCCTTAGAATTAGAAAAACGTTACAGCAAGAATAAAATTATGGAGTTTTATCTCAATAATATCTATTTTGCGAATGGATATTATGGAATTCAATCTGCTTGTAAAGGATATTTTAGTTGTGAATTAAATGAATTGTCGCTTTCACAGATTGCATTTTTATGTGCAATTCCGAACAGTCCGAGTTATTATGACCCGATTGTACATTTTGATAATACAATTACACGAAGAAACAGGATTTTGAAAAATATGTATGAAGATGAGATAATTGATGAATATACATATAAACAAGCATTTGACGAAGAAATTGAATTAAATCCAACACAAACTGCAAAAAGTAAGCGTAACAATTATATAGATACTTATGCATATTATTGTGCAACGCGTGCATTGATGCAACAACAAGGATTTGTTTTTCAAGAATATTTTTCATCAGAAGTAGAAAAACAACTCTATTATGAACGATATGATGCGTTATATGCAGAATGTCAAAAAAAGATTTATGCAGAAGGATATCAAATTTATACAAGTATTGACCTTACAAAACAAGAAGAACTTCAAAGTATAGTTAATTCTGTTTTAAGTGAATTTACAGATACAAATGAAGAAGGTATTTTTCAGATGCAAGGTTCTGCTGTATGTATTGATAATCGGACAGGCTATGTTATAGCAATTGTAGGTGGCAGGGAGCAGGATATTGGAATTTATACTTTAAATCGTGCGTACCAATCACACAGACAACCGGGAAGCAGTATTAAACCTTTAATTGTGTATACGCCATTTTTTGAACAAGGAAATCAGCCGGAAACAATGGTGGTAGACCAAGAAATTGAAAATGGACCATCTGCAAGTTATTATTATGGAGAAATTACAACACGTTTTGCAGTTGAAAAATCATTAAATCCGGTAGCATGGCAATTATATGAACAATTAACCCCACAGGTAGGTCTTGCTTATTTAAAAAATATGCATTTTTCAGCAATTAAAGAAGCTGATTATGTACCAGCAACAGCATTAGGTGGATTTACACAAGGCGTATCAGCAGTAGAAATGGCAGCAGCATATGCAACACTTCAAAATGATGGAAAATATCGTACACCAACTTGTATTAAAAAGATTACAGATTCGGAAGGAACTTTGGTGTATTTATCTTCACCACAAGAAACACAAATTTATAAAGAAACGGCTGCTCGCATGATGACAGATGTTTTAACCGGTGTTATGGAACGTGGAACAGGAACAGAAGCAAAACTTACAGAGATGCCATGTGCAGGAAAAACCGGTACAACAAATGATTCAAAAGATGGTTGGTTTGTAGGATATACAAGATATTATACGACGAGCGTATGGGTAGGATGTGATATTCCAAAAACAATCGAAGGATTACAAGGGGGAACATATCCGGCAGAAATTTGGAAAAATTATATGGAGACGATACATCAAGGATTAGCTCCACTTAATTTTTTACCATATGCACAATTATCGCAAGAGTTTATAGAAGAATACTATCCACCGGAAGAAACAGAAACGGAAATGTCGCAAGAAGAAAATCCAAATAGTGAAGATAATTCTGAAGATTTGAATAATTCTGAAAATTTAGATAATTCAGAGGAATCCGACAATTTCGAAGATGACAATATTGGAGCGGATACAAATAATTCCGAAAATGAAAATACAGGAGATAATACGAACAACTCCGAAAATGAAAATACAGGAGAGGATATAAATAATTCCGAAAATATAGAATCTGAAGAAAATGAAACACCTCCAAATTCTGAAAATTCGGAAAGTGAGAATACAGGAGATAATACAAATAACTCTCAACAAGGAGAGATAGAAGGTAACACAAATAATTCTCAAAATGGAGTGGGAGGAGATACTCCTATTTTTTGACAAATTGCTTAAGAATTGATAAAAAATTTTGTGGAAATGTTATAAATTTTAGAAAACTTTCGTAAAATGTGTAGATTGTATTTGCAGAAAAACACAGATGTGTTAAAATAATAACAACTTGAAAGTAATGGAGGGCATATGTTATGAAACAATACGGTTTTGGCGTAGATATTGGTGGAACAACCATTAAAATGGGATTTTTCGAAACAAGTGGAAAATTATTAGACAAATGGGAAATTAAAACCAATACAGAAAACGGTGGAACAGAAATTTTATCTGATGTTGCAAAAGCAATTGACAACAAATTAGCACAAGAAGGAATCAGTAAAGATGATGTACAAGGTGTAGGTATTGGTGTACCTGGACCAGTAAAAAGCGATGGTGTTGTAAATCGTTGTGTAAACCTTGGCTGGGGTGTTGTAAATGTAGCAGAACAATTAAATGCTTTAACAGGATTAAAAGTAAAAGTTGGTAATGATGCAAACGTAGCAGCATTAGGTGAAATGTGGCAAGGTGGTGCAAAAGGCAGTACAGATGTTATCATGGTAACACTTGGAACAGGTGTTGGTGGTGGTATTATTGTTGATGGAAAAGTTGTAGCAGGTTTTGGTGGTGCTAGTGGCGAAATCGGACATATTACTGTAAATAAAGACGAAATTGAAGCTTGTAACTGTGGACAATATGGTTGCTTAGAACAGTATGCTTCTGCAACAGGTATTGTAAGACTTTGCAAGAGAAAACTTGAAAAATCAAATGAAGATACAACACTTCGTAAATTTGATGCAGTAACAGCAAAAGATATCTTTGATGAAGCAAAAACAGGTGATGTAATTGCAGTTGAACTTGTAGATGAAGTTGGAGAAATCTTAGGAAGTGCATTATCTAATATGGCTTGTGTTGTAAATCCGGAAGTTATCGTTATTGGTGGTGGCGTATCAAAAG
>JAFWXB010000062.1 GCA_017523185.1 Lachnospiraceae bacterium
CATTATTGAATCTGTGAATGATTTTTTGAAAAATATTTGCCAAATCGAACATTCCAGACACAGAAGTGGATGTAATTTTATTACGAATCTTGTGTCAGGACTTGTTGCATACTCATTTTTACCAAAGAAACCATCTATTCAGTTTGGAACCACCATTTCTGTATAGGTACTTTTGTCGAACTCACGTTAATATATTATTTTTATTACTTTGAAAATTCTAATATATTCATTATCTGTGTTAAAAATATCTTACTTCTTGCTTGTGCTAATACGACTTCCTTTTTCTTAGAAGAATTATTCTGTTCTTTTCCTTTTTCCATTGGAACATTAAATGTAAAAATATCCGATTTTAAATTATCAATTGTAATCTTAGTTGCTTTCTTTGTGATTTTTTCTTTACTTCCTTCCGGTTTATAAGACTTCTCACCTATCTGATCAAAAGATAACTTCGGAACCACGAAATACTTCATTAAAGTATTACTTAATACAAATGAAACACTTTTCTTCAATTTTAAATCATAATCAAAAAAACTATCATACATCTGACTATACATATCAAGTATACTTTTATTTATCTTAGCATAGTATTTGAAATGGTCAATATAATTTCTGAAGTCTGAAATATATCTGTGCATATGAACGTCTTCAAAGAAACATAATCCTTCGTCATATATAATATCACCATATATTTCTGCAAACATACGCACTTTTCCACCAGTAGAAATATTTTCTGTTCCTATCTGTGCTTCTTGATTATCGTCCAATGTAAATACCGGCAAATGATAAGAATACATTGCTATAATTTGATATAAAATTGCTCCATCCATAATACTAATTTTTGAACCATTTAATTTTCTATATGGAATATTTTTATCATTTTTATCTACACTTTCTGTATGAAATAACTTTATATATTGAAAACCAAGCTGCATATACATAAGGTCACGTTCTCTTAAATATGCCCAGCCTACTAATTGCCCCATTAAATCGCTTAGTATTTCTGAAAAAATCATAATATCTACTAATTCTACGCGATTCTTTAAATTCTGAAATTCTCTTAACTCCTGATATTCTGCTTCTGTTTTACATACTCCACTTTTAAATAACTCAGATAATTTGACTTTATTCTTATAATAAGTTTTTAAATCATTTTCTGTAATAGGCAATATACTATTTGCAAGAACACTATCAGCACCATATAACATAGCCATTACAACATTTCGATTTACAATCGGTTTTAAACCATCAAAATAAATACCATATCTAATTTCTTGTTTTTCAATTTTAACTGATTTATTACAAAATGCTTGTAATGCAGATTTACCTGTTAATTTTTTACTTGTAAAACTTACATATTTTGCTAAATGTTCTGCATAATCTTCTGCATCTTTATAATAATCCTCAAGTACATTGGAAATTTGTCCACAGAAAGGCATACAAAAATCTAACATTATTAAAATATCTTTATAATATTCAATTTTCTTATTTTTATTACTATCAATTCTATTTCCAACTGATGCTGCACGTCGGTCTATATTTTCAATATATTGAATATAATTTTTTATACATCCAATTAAATGATTTAACTGTTTTGGATTTAAAAAATGAGCAACTGTAAACCATGCCAATGTATTAGCATTATCCTGAATATGGTCATATGTATGGGATTCCCAATTAGAACAAAATTTTTCTTCTGAAAGATTTTTAAATTCTTGCTCGCGATTAATTGGTTCTCTTAAAAATTCAAAGAATCTTTCTTCTGTTCCATCTTTTCCTTTTGGATTCAGATAATTCCAAAAAGCCTCTCTTAATCCAAGATATAACAACATTTTAAAATGTTTATAAATTTTTTTATCATCTTCTGTTTTCTTTAATTTTACAGCTAACTTCTTATTTTTATCTATATATGTTATTCCATATCCAGAAGCTTTCTTTTCTTTTTCATTATTTTGTTGTTCATAATCGGTCATTATTTGTTGGCAAAGTTCTCCAAATGTTACATTTTCCCCATCAATTTCATTAATTCTTTGCATGAAATTTTTCATGGCATTCTGTTTTACTTTATCTTTTTCATTATTACTGATAAGTTTCAAGGCTTCCATAAATCGATTTTTTAAATCTTCAAGCTGTAAAAAATCATAATAATAAATTTCTTTTAATACAAAATAAAGAGAACTTCTAAATTCTTCTGCCATTTCAGATGTTTTTGTAACTTTTCCAAATGGTTTTCCCTTCACAAATTTTCCCATCTCTACTTTAAATGTATTTCGACTTAAAATTTTCTGAAAAGAAGGAACTTGTGCCGGACGAATCGCTGGTGCATCATATAATCTATCCATAAGAAGTGTAATATTTTCAACAGAATAAAATTTAGGCACATTATTAGAATAATATTTTTTACGATATATCATTCCAAGTTCAAAATATTCCTTTAGAAACATCTCTTTAATAATAGATGAACTTTCCTTCTGCATATCTTCATCAC
>JAFWXB010000063.1 GCA_017523185.1 Lachnospiraceae bacterium
ATGTGTTCTTTTTATTTCTTCTAAACTTCCATTTAATACAATTTTTCCATTGTGTAAAAATGCAATATTATCACAAATTCGTTCCACATCAGATAAAATATGCGTGGAAAAAAGTATTGTTGTTTCTTTTTTTACAGTAGATAAAATATCTAAAATTTCTTTTCTTCCTATGGGGTCTAATGCAGAAGTCGGTTCATCACAGATAAGTAACTTTGGCTTATGAAGCAAGGCTTGTGCAATTCCTAAACGTTGTTTCATACCTCTGGAAAATCCATGAATTTTTTTATTTACATCTGATAAACCAACCATTTCTAAAAGCATTTGTATTCGTTCTTTACTTTCTTTTTTTGATAATCCTGTAATTTCCCCACACAACACTAAATATTCTTTTGGAGTCATAAAACCATAAAATTCAGGCACATCCGGAAGATATCCAATATATTGATTCGTTTGGTTTTGTCCATAAGAAACATGTTTTCCATTTACAAAAATATCCCCTGTATCCACTTGTAATAATCCCAATATCATTTTCATAGTTGTAGTTTTGCCAGCACCATTTTTTCCAATAAATCCAAAAATAGTGCCTTCTTCTACGGAAAAATCAATCTTATCCAGTACCACTTTTTGCCCAAATGTCTTAGATACATGAGATAACTCCAAAATTTTCATAAATTAAATCCTTTCATTCGTCATAACCAACACTTCATTATTCATCTTCTTTTCCAAGTACAAAATAAAGAATTGGTCCCCAAAATTGCATTCCTATAATTGCAATAATAACCCACATCATGCGATTTCCTCTTTTGTAAGTAGTATGTGTCAAAATATGTCGCAATGTAACTACCAATAAAATTACTTCTGCAATAATAATCGGTATTAAAAATGGTAAAATTTGATTTAATTCTTTTAGTTCTTCCATACTTTAATAATTTATACTCCTATATTCTTTTTTATTTCTTCAAATTCCGGTGTATTTACAATATTTGTAAATAATGGATTTTCTAAATCTTTTATAATTGATTGTAAAATGGTTTCTTTATCTCTTGGTATTACAGTTATTGCTTCTATTTTTTGAAAATAACCATCTAATTTATTAAAATAATAATCACCATGCAGATATAATGCATTTTTTACAAAAAAAATACCATCTTCCACATATGTTTTTAATGCAACAGACGCTTCTTTTTCCATACCATATGTTGCATAAAATAACGCTTGTGCGTATTGAAATTTTAAATATGAATTTGGGTGTAAGTTATCCACTTGATAAACTTCTATTATTTTTTGTACTCGTTGAATGGTTTCCAATGCAACTTCTTTATTATCTAAATTAGATATCAAATATATCACACTATTTTCTATCAAACTTAACAAATGCCCAAATATAATAAATTGATTCCATTCTAAAGCCTTTTCCATTTGTCCGTTCATCTGATATGCTTGTACTAATATTTCTTCTGAATTATTTTTTAAATTGTGTTCGTTATAATATGGTTCTAATTTTTCAATTGCTATCTCTGGCTTTCCTCTTGATACTTCTATCATACTTTGCAATACTGTTGCATTTATACATAAATTTACATCTAAACTTTTTCTTTGTATATGTTCACATAACTGTACCATTTCCTCTAAAAGTTCTGCTTGTACAGATACCTCTGCTAACATATAGTGATTTAATAACAAAATAACAATTTGTAATAATGCAGGACAACACGAATAATATTGTCGGATAAAATTTCGAATTTCTTCTATCACTTCATCAAAATTCTTTGTCGCAAAATCTTTTGAAAACATTTCATAATATTTTTTTATTTCTTCTTCTGAAAGTTGTGCCTCGTATCCCATCAATTCATCAATCGAAATATCATAATACGAAGCCAATTTTGGTAACTGCAAAATATCAGGTAAACTTAAACCCGTTTCCCATTTCGAAACAGACGCTTTTGTCACACCTAAAAAATCAGCAATTACTTCTTGTGTAATTCCTCGTTTTCGCCTTAAAGAAACTAAATTTTGAGCCAGTTTAATGTTATTCAAAAAATCACCTCATTTCTCTTTATTATTATTTTTAATATAAACTTGATAGCTATAATTTTGATTTTAAAAATCATAGACTATTTTGTTAAAAACTTTTATAATAATTATATTTTTATCACATACAGTATACTTTTTCTTACTTTATTGAATTCATGTTATTTTATTAAAAAATATCTGTTTTTATCTATTTTTTATTTGTTTAATTTACATTTATTAAATTTTAATATATAGATTTATAACATAATTTTAGTATACTTATCTTTTTTTGATTTCTCAATGGATTGCTAGTTGACTATCAATAACAAAAAATCAACTAATACGATATTTTTTATAAATATTCACAATATTTTTTATACTTGCGAATATTTCAATAAGCGAATACATTTCTCTATTCAGCTTATATATCGTATTAGTTGATATATATTATATTTTTTATTAAATTTTATCAACCTCACATTATTTATTTTTTACTATCTGGATATATTCTCTTAAATATTTAAATGGAAAAGGAACTACCGTCAACATCCCATACCTTACAAATTCTATTCCCATAAGTGGCAATAATTCCTGAAAAATCAATTTACTATGTTCTACTGCTTCTATTTTTCTTATTACACTTGCTCGTCCTATCGTATCTTTTATTCCGACTCCGACTTCTCCTACACAATAATATGCTCCATCATCTGTTATATTAAAATAATTAATATCAATAACTCCTGAAAGATATTCTTGTCTTGCTTCTTTATTTCTCAAATATGCATAAAGTCTTATTCCTGTATTTTCATATACATACTTTACTACTTCTATTTTTGTAGGTTTTTCATTCAACAATCCCATAATCTCTTTTTTATGATATATATGATTGGATTGAATATTATTTATCAAATTTTCTAATTCCTGCTTCACTTTTAAATTAGAAGATATA
>JAFWXB010000009.1 GCA_017523185.1 Lachnospiraceae bacterium
TTATATTCTAACATTAAATTTGTTCTTCATCTGTAAGATAAACTTCGTTACGATTGTTTCGTGTTCGATTTGCCATTTTAATAATTTCCTTTCGTTTTTATTTATTATATCGTTTTTATTCAGAGCCAAGCTCAAAACCACTTCGTGCTTTTTCGCTGTGGCTTCTCGCCAAAGAAATTTTCAAAAAAGTACTTTATTCTGCAAGCAGAAGCCATACCTTTTTTGAAAATTGCCTTGGCTCTGAATAAAAACAAAAAACTGCTGTAAAAAAACGATTTACAACAGTTTTTATTTAAAATTATTTAATTTTTGACGGAATTATCCAAGTGAAATTTTATCAAAATGATAGAAGTAGGTCAAGGCATTTTCGCAATAAATTGGCATATTTATAAGACTGATTTTTTATAAAAAATTAGAGAAAATGACGTATTTATATTTTGTTTTTTAAAAAAATTTGCAAGGTGTAAACCATGCAATTAAAAAGGGTCAGGGAATTTTCCCTGTGGAAATTTGGACGGAATGGTCGGCAGACTATTCGGAACAAATTTCAGATTTGCCCGGACACGGGCAGTGCTTGCTATTCTTGCTATTCTTGCTATTCTTGTACCGAATTCGGTATAACTATGTAACTTTACTATGTAACTTTAGAGGTAATTATATTTGTCGCAAAACTATAAAAACAATATGTCGCATGCGAGGCGACACCTATTGTATTTTATCTGTATATAATACAAAATAAGAAACACAAATCTAAATTTTATAGATAGATCAAGTTCATATAATATATAATACAAGTAGTAAGATAAGGAGTATTAGATATGCAAAAGAAAGAATTAATAGAATCAGTTGGCAAATATATTGATAAATACTATATTCCTGCAAATGACGACATTCGATTAGATAAGGAAATGAAAGATATTTTTCAGAAAATAGCAGATTTTTGTCAAAAGAGAAAAAAAGAAAAGAAAGCCATTGATAATAATGAAATAATGGAATATGAAATAGATGAGTCTGCTGTTTCAGAGTTTGATGAATCCGATATAAAAAAGACAAAAGTATTCCATACAATGTCAGGCACAATGTTACCGAATCGAAAAATAGATGACTTAATCAATCAGATGGATGAAACCTTTTCGCAGAAATTATTGCGAATGATATCAGAGCGAGGAATGACAGATTCGGAAGTATATACAAAAGCCTATATAGACCGCAGACATTTTTCGAAAATTCGAAAGGACGAGTTCTATTCGCCAAATAAAAAAACTGTATTAGCATTTGCAATAGCATTAGAGTTGTCTTTAGATGAAGCAAAAGATTTACTTGCATGTGCAGGATATGCTTTATCTAGAAGTTCTAAAGCAGATATCATAATTGCATACTTTTTGCAGAATAAAATCTATGACATGTTTGAAATAAATGATATTTTGGATGCTTATGGACAACCAACTTTTTAATTGAATAAAAAATTTGAAACAGAAATTGTAACCAATAAAAGATATTTGTCGCTTGATATGCGACCAATTCTTTTGTTTTTGCATATATAATGTGATTATCAAATAATCGAAGGAGGAATATCACATGAATGCAGAATTGACAGAGTTAGTTTTTATTTTAGACAGAAGTGGTTCGATGAATGGACTGGAAAGTGATACAATTGGTGGTTTCAATGGAATGCTTGCAAAGCAAAAAAACGAAGGGGAAAATGTAAATGTAACAACCATTCTTTTTGATGACGAAGTAGAAGTTATCCATGATAGGTTTCCAATTGATATTATCGAACCATTGACAGAAAAAGATTATTTCGTAAGAGGTTGCACAGCATTATTGGATGCAGTTGGTGAAGCAATTAAAAAAATAGAAAACGTACAAAATCATTTGCCAGAAACTCATAAAGCAGGAAAAGTTATTTTCATTATTACAACAGATGGATTGGAAAATTCTAGTGTGGAGTACAGCCACAAAGATATAAAGAAAATGATTGAAGCAAAGAAAGAATGTGGGTGGGAATTTTTATTTCTTGGAGCTAATATTGACGCAGGAAAAGAAGCAGAAAAAATAGGAATTTCAAGAGAACGTGCAGTTACTTATGAAAATGATTCTAAAGGTGTGGCAATCAATTATGAAACAGTAGGAAAAGCCGTAAGAAAAGCGGTAAAAAGCAAAAATTGTGCAGTAGCGTTAGATGATAATTGGTCAGAAGATATTGTTGCATATCATGAGAAGAAGCGAGGGGAATTATAAACGGTAATTATGGATGGGAAAAAGTAACTATTGATGATTTAGAAAATATTAAAACAATTTATGGTGAGTAATATTCGAAAGAAAGAAAATAATAATAAATAAAAGTATGATATGTATATTTTAATAAATATCAAATAACTTTCGTGAAAGCGAAAGTTATTTTTGTGAAAGAATTGAAAAACAGTTGGCATTATGTTATCATAAGTATAATTGTGGGTAAGTATATATTTTTAGAAAATTCGTAATTATTTAGTACCTTCATAATTACGATGCAAAAATCTATTAGAATCAGCTTTGCTGATGAGATTTTTGCATACCTGAATCATGTTCTTACGCTCAAAACAGCATATGTTTTGAGCTGAGCTGAACAGTTAGAAATTTTAAACAAAATTCAGAGAGGTAAATATTATGCCAGTATCATACAACAGATTATGGAAATTATTGATTGATAAAAATATGAAGAAAATGGACTTGGTTGAAGATGTGGGGATTAGTAGTAGTACACTTGCAAAAATGAGCAAAGGTGAGAATGTATCCTTAGCTGTTTTGGGAAAATTATGTGAGGCATTGGATTGTGATTTTGGTGACCTCATCAGTTATGACAGAAGTAAGAAA
>JAFWXB010000064.1 GCA_017523185.1 Lachnospiraceae bacterium
ATGTTTTATACAAGAACAAAGCCTTGGCATGGATTAGGCGTAAAAGTAGCAGAAGCACCTACTTCAAAAGAAGCATTAAAGGTGGCAGGTCTTGATTGGAATGTGGTACAAGAACCAATTTATACAGAGATGGAAGAAGTAATTGCAGGGTATAAAGCAAATGTACGAGATAGCGATAGAAAAGTGCTTGGTGTAGTGACAGACCGTTATAAGGTAATTCAGAATGAAGAAGCCTTTTCTTTTACAGATGCGTTATTAGGGGAAGGTGTTCGATATGAAACAGCAGGAAGTTTAAATGGTGGAAAGCGTGTGTGGATGCTTGCTCGTATGCCACATGAATATATTATTACTGGAGAACGTATTAGTCCGTATTTAGTCTTTACGAATACACATGATGGTTCAGGAGCAGTAAAAGTAGCACTTACACCGATTCGTGTAGTTTGTCAGAATACCTTAAATTTAGCTCTTTCTACGGCAAAGCGTTCTTGGTCTATGATACATACGGGAGATATTAAAGAAAAATTACAAGAAGCAAAAGATACATTATTTATGGCACAAACGTATATGGATTGTTTAGGAAAAGAGTTTGAAAATTTGAGAAAAATAAAAGTATCCGATAAACAAGTAATGGAATATATTGAGCTGTTATTGCCGTTAGAAGAATATGCGACTCCACAACAACAGAAAAATATAAAACGACTTCGTGAAGATATGAAAATGCGTTATTTTGATGCACCGGATTTGCAAGATATGGGAAAAAATGCCTATCGTTTTGTAAATGCAGTTTCGGATTTTGCAACACATACAGCACCATTGCGTAAAACAACCAATTATAAAGAAAATTTATTTGCAAAAACAATAGAGGGAAATCCACTTATTGATAGAGCATATGTATTGGTACGTTCAGCATAAATAGGAGAAGATACGTTATGGTGGATATTGATGTAGTCAGAATTGAATTGGTAAAAGAAACTACGATTCGTTATGAAAAGCAAAGTATAAAAACACCGGAAGAAGCTGTCAAATTGATGGCTTCTTTTTTTCGTTATGCAGATAGGGAAAAGATTTATGTGTGTGTATGTAATACAGCTATGCACCCAATCAATATTTCTATGGTGGCAATGGGTGGAATGAAACAATGTATTGTTAGTATTCCTGAAATCTTTAAAACAGCAATTTTATCGAATTGTTCAAATATTATTGTATTTCATAATCACCCATCAGGAAAAGTAACGCCCTCGGAAGAAGATAAACGAATTACAAAGCGAATACAACAAGCAGGACAGATATTAGATATTATCTTACAAGACCATATTATTATA
Organism: Lachnospiraceae bacterium; assembly: GCA_017523185.1. Next base: position 1,323 of record JAFWXB010000064.1, read on the forward strand.
GGCGAAGATACATTTTTTAGTTTTAAGCAAGCAGGATTACTATAATAAAAACTTAAAATATGGTTATAGGAAAGTGGAAGTATGACTTTGCTACAACCATAGAAAAAGAAAAAATAGAAAATGGGAACGTAAGTTATGTTCCAGTTTTTTATTTATAGATAAATTTTAAGAAAAAAGAAAGGACAGTATATGAAGATTTTTACAAAAACAAAAGGCATGGAAAAAACAGAATTGTTATTACAACGAAGAAATGGAATTAGAGGTAGTGATGCTTCTGTGATACATGGAGTAAATTCCTA
>JAFWXB010000065.1 GCA_017523185.1 Lachnospiraceae bacterium
AAATCTATGTTTAAATAATTTATCAAACTTATAATATTATAAATACCATGAGTTTGATAATTAAAATTATATATAAAATTATAAAGATGATGAAAAGTTGTATTTTGATAATTAAATTTATGTTTTCAATAATTTATCAAATTTACATTAAATAAAGAAAAGGAAAGAAGGAAAAAAGATGCATAAAATAGGAATTTTTTTAGCTGATGGTTGTGAAGAAATTGAAGCACTTACAGTCGTAGATATTGTAAGAAGGGCAGGAATTGAAATTACTATGATTTCAATTACAGATGATTTAAAAGTAACAAGTTCTCATAATGTTTCGTTTTTGGCAGAGATAACAGCAAAAGAAGCAGATTATGATAGTTTTGATGGAATTGTACTTCCGGGAGGGATGCCTGGAACAATCCATTTAAAAGAATCTGCATATGTACAAGAAGTAATTTGTAAATTTGCAGAAGAAGGAAAATTAGTTTCTGCGATTTGTGCAGCACCAAGTGTATTAGGAGAGGCTGATTTATTAAATGGAAAAAATGCAACTTGTTATCCGGAATTTGAAGAAAAACTTTTGGGTGCATCAATCGTAGAAACAGACGTTGTAAGAGATGGTAATATAATTACAAGTCGTGGTATGGGAACAGCCATTCCGTTTGCACTTGAAATTGTACGTTATTTTATGGGTGGCGAAAAAGCAGAAGAACTTATGAATGGAATTATATATTCAGAGTATAGTTCTTTGCGTACAGATTGTTAAAAAGACGAATTGGGATAGATAATAATTATTGAAGTTACAGGTTCTGAATCTGTTATAGATATATAATTAAAAAGAGCTACTATATAGAAATATCATTTTGTAATGATATACTTCTATAAGTAGCTCTTTTCGTATATATTATAAGTAATAAAATATATATTTTTAGATAAAATATTTTAGATTACTTATAATATTTTTAAATATAAGAATTTTTTTTGATTAAATGCTTATATTTATGATAAAGATAACACAAATTAAAGTTCAGCTCTGTTTTTCATCTGTTCTGTCTGGCTTTTAATCATTTTTTTCACCATTTCACCACCGATAGAACCAGCTTCCCTTGATGTTAAATCACCATTATAACCATTCTTTAATGTTACACCTACGTCATTTGCACATTCTTCTTTAAAACGTTGCATTGCGCTGGAATTTTTAGAACTTGAGTTTGAATTGTTTGAATTACTCATGTTGTTCACCTCCTTACATGATATATTGTGAGCAAAAAAGAAAAAAATATGTGTAAAATATGATTGTAAATAAATGGGAAAAAATGAACTGTTTTATAGAGTTTCGTAAAAAATACTGGTAATTTATAAAAGCATATGCTATAATCTTAAAATGATTGCGATGGTTGAAGTGTATGCTTTAGTAATGAAATGCAGAAAGTAGTTTTAATTTGTAAATAATTAAAATATAGAATAGCAATTTCTGCAAAATAAGACCATTGTTAAAATATATGAAATATAGAAAGATATCTGTATTTCAAGTAAATTTTATAAATTAAGTCAGAACTTGTTCCATAATCAAGGGCAAAATAAAAATTTAGAAAGGAGAAGCTACTAAGAAAAACTTACACAATCATTGATTTGTAAGTAGGTACCGATAATTTTATTGGGAATTTACGACTGTGGACTATATAAAGTACATTTTATATTAGGAGGAAACAGTAAGATAAAATCGTGAGATTTATTGAAATTATTTGGCATATACATATGGGTATATGTTTTTAGTAGCAAGAAACAGTTCATAATGAGTGTACAGGTTGAAAATTTAGAAAAGAACATGGCGAAACTTACAATTGAAGTTTCTGCTGAAGAATTAGAAAAAGCAATTCAGGCTGCTTACCAGAAACAAAAAGGAAAATTCAACATTCCTGGATTCCGTAAAGGTAAAGTTACAAGAGCCGTAATTGAAAGAATGTATGGTGTAGAAGTATTCTTTGAAGATGCAGCAAATACATTAATGCAGGCACATTATCCACAAGCAGTAAAAGAAAGTGGTGTTGATATTGTATCTCGTCCAACAGTTGATGTTGTTCAGATTGAAAAAGGAAAACCATTTATTTTTACAGCAGAAGTTGCAGTAAAACCGGAAGTTACACTTGGCGAATATAAAGGTGTAAATGTAACAAAAGTTGATGTAGTTGTATCAGAAGAAGAAATCAATCAGGCTTTAGAAACAGAAAGAAATAAAAATGCAAGAACAATTTCTGTAACAGATAGAGCAATCGAAATGGGTGATACAGCAGTTATCGATTATGAAGGATTTGTAGATGGTGTTCCATTTGAAGGTGGAAAAGCTGAAAAACACGGCTTAGAAATCGGTTCTCATTCTTTCATTGATACATTTGAAGACCAGTTAGTAGGCAAAAATGTTGGAGATGAAGTAGAAGTAAATGTAACATTCCCAGAAGAATATCATGCTCCTGACCTTGCAGGAAAACCAGCTGTATTTAAAGTAAAAATCAATGAAATCAAGAGAAAAGAACTTCCGGAATTAGATGATGAATTTGCAAATGAAGTTTCCGGTCTTGAATCATTAGAAGCATATAAAGAAGATATCAAAGCAAAATTAGCTGAACAGAAAGCAAACGAAGCAAAACGTACACAAGAAGATGAAGCTCTTCAGAAAATCGTAGATGGTTCTTCTATGGAACTTCCGGAAGCTATGGTTCAGACACAATGTGAAGATATGGTAAATGAATTTGCTCAGAGAATTTCTCAGAGTGGACTTTCTATGGAACAGTATTTACAGTTCTCAGGTACAACTGTAGAAAAATTAATGGAACAGGTTCGTCCGGAAGCTGAAACACGTATTAAAACAAGTCTTGTTCTTGAAGCTATTGCAAAAGCAGAAAATGTTGAAATTTCAGATGAAGAAATGGAAGCAGAATTTGTAAAAATGGCTGATATGTACAAGATGGAAGTTGATAAACTTAAAACATTCATGGGCGAAGCAGAAAGAGATTCCATGAAAAAAGATATGTCTCTTACAAAAGCTGTAGATATCGTTATGGCTAATGTAGTAGAAGTTGTTGCTGAAGATACTGTAAAAGAAACAGAAGAATAAGATAAAAACAGTTCAAGGCTGTTAGATAAGAATAGTCGGATAACAGTTTTGGAGAGTTGCAAAATAAGCAACAAATAAATAAGGGTTGTCGTGACAAATTTGCGACAGCCCTTTTAGAAGTTTATTAGAGTAACAGAAAATATATATTTTTTTATAAAAATAGGACGATTATAAGCATTTTGTAGTATAAAGTATTCTTTTTATGAAAGAATGATTTTTTGTGAAATGGATTATATTTTCAGAAGGAGGCATTTTAAGATGAGTTTAGTACCTTATGTCGTAGAGCAAACAAGCAGAGGAGAAAGAAATTATGATATTTATTCTCGTTTGTTAAAAGATAGAATTATTTTTCTTGGAGAAGAAGTAAATGAAACGACTGCAAGTCTTGTAGTAGCACAGCTTTTATTCCTTGAATCTGAAGACCCTGGAAAAGATATTCAATTATATATTAACTCTCCAGGTGGAATGGTTACTGCAGGTATGGCAATTTATGATACCATGCAATATATTAAATGTGATGTTTCTACTATTTGTATTGGTCTTGCTGCTAGTATGGGGGCGTTTTTACTTGCAGGTGGTACAAAAGGAAAACGTTTTGCACTTCCAAATGCAGAAGTTATGATTCATCAGCCGTCAGGTGGAGCAAAAGGGCAGGCAACAGAAATTCAAATTGCAGCAGAAAACATTTTAAAAACCAAAAAGAAATTAAATGAAATTTTAGCAGCAAATACAGGAAAACCATATGAACAAGTAGCATCTGATACAGAACGTGACTATTATATGTCAGCACAAGAAGCATTAGAATATGGTATTATTGATGGTGTTATTACAAGCAGATAATAGAGTAAAAATTTTTAAAAAGTGAAAAATTGAGTATTGTAGGATTTATTTAGAATAAATTAGATATATTATAAAAGTATTTGTGTTATTTAAAAGTAATACAATACCTTCATGTTTTGATTGATAGGAGTATTTTCAGATTAGAAAATAGGAGAATAAAAATGGCAGGGAAAAAAGAGGACAGAATTCGTTGTTCTTTTTGTGGTAAGACACAGGAACAGGTAGGAAGACTGATTTCCGGACCAAACGGAGCATTTATCTGTGACACTTGTGTAGACATTTGTGCAGAGATTATTGATGAAGAAAATTTTGATGCACCAAGAAAATCGAGTGCACATGAAGAAATAAATTTATTAAAACCAGAAGAATTAAAAGCATTTTTAGATGAATATGTAATTGGGCAGGAACAAGCGAAAAAAGTATTGTCTGTTGCAGTATATAATCATTATAAGAGAGTGCTTGCAGGAAATGACCTTGGCGTAGAATTGCAAAAAAGTAATATTTTGATGTTAGGACCAACAGGTTCCGGTAAAACACTTCTTGCTCAAACGCTTGCAAGAGTTATTAATGTACCATTTGCAATTGCAGATGCAACAACATTAACAGAAGCAGGTTATGTGGGCGAAGACGTAGAAAATATTTTATTAAAATTAATTCAGGCTGCAGATTATGAAGTAGAGCGTGCAGAACATGGAATTATCTATATTGATGAAATTGATAAGATTACAAAAAAATCAGAAAATGTATCCATTACAAGAGATGTATCCGGAGAAGGTGTACAGCAAGCACTTCTTAAAATTTTAGAAGGAACAGTTGCATCTGTACCACCACAGGGAGGAAGAAAACATCCTCAGCAAGAGTTAATTCCAATTGATACAACAAATATTTTATTTATTTGTGGTGGAGCATTTTCAGGATTGGAAAAAATTATAGAAAAACGAATGGATTCTGCATCTATTGGTTTTAATGCAGAGATAAAAGCAAAATCAGAAGTAAATGTAGGAGAAGCATTTAAACATGCGCTTCCACAAGATTTTGTAAAATTTGGTTTAATTCCGGAATTTATTGGTCGTGTGCCAATTAACGTTGCTTTAGATAATTTAGATAGGGAAGCATTGATGCGTATTTTACGCGAACCAAAAAACTCGTTAATTAAACAGTACATTAAATTATTTGAATTAGATGGTGTAGGTCTTGAATTTGATGAAAGTGCAATTGCAGCAATCGCTGACAAAGCATTAGAACGTAAGACGGGAGCAAGAGGTCTTCGTGCAATCATGGAAAATGTAATGTTGGATTTGATGTATACCATTCCGTCTGATACGAGCATTTCCCATTGTTTAATTACAGGAGATTATGTAGAAGAAAAATTAAAAGTTTCAGAAAAAAATCCGTTTACGATAGAACAGAAAAAGGATGGTCTTGCATCTTAGGAGTAATAAACGTGAGAGATACAGTAATAACAATACCGGCAGTAGCATTAAGAGGTATGACAATTTTACCCGGAATGATTGCACATTTTGATATTAGTCGCAAAAAATCCATGAAAGCAGTAGAAATGGCTATGATGGGAGAACAGGAAATTTTTCTTGTAACACAAAAAGATGTAAAAACAGAAAATCCAACTGTTGTAGATTTGTTTCAGATAGGTATTATTGGAACAATTAAACAAGTGATTAAATTGCAAAATGATATTGTGCGTGTTCTCGTAGAAGGAAAATGTCGTGCAGAACTTTTAGATATTGTAGGAAATGAAGATTATTTAGAAACAGAAATTGTAGTATTAGAAGAAGAAATTGATGAACTTCCACAAGAAGTAACAGCTGCAATGCAAAGCAGTTTACGAGAAACATTTTCGCAATATGTAAAAATAAATGGTAAAATTGCAAAAGATATTATTGCTCAGACAGAAAACTATACCGATACAAAAAAATTGATTGATTATATTGCAAATAACTTGCCCGTTGGCTTTAAAGATAAACAAACGATTTTAGAAGCTGTGAATATTACAGAGCGTTATGAAGTATTATTAGCACTTTTGTTTCGTGAAATAGAAGTTATTGCAATTCAAAAAGATTTTCAGAAAAAAGTAAAACAACGTATTGATAAAAATCAAAAAGATTATATTTTGAGAGAACAAATGGCATTGATTCGTGAAGAATTAGGTGAAACGGATACAAAATCCGATGCTGATAATTATATGGCAGCACTTGAAAAATTAGATGCATCTGATGAAGTAAAAGAACGCATTAAAAAAGAAATTGTGCGTTTTAAAGGGATTCATTCCAATTCTTCCGAAAGTACCGTAAGTCGTGGTTATATTGAAACACTTTTGGAACTTCCATGGAATAAAGTTTCCAAAGATAATAATGATTTAGACCATGCCGAAGAAGTGTTAAATGCAGACCACTATGGTTTAGAAAAAGTAAAAGAACGTATGCTTGAATTTTTAGCAGTACGCAATCTGACAAAAAAAGGCGAAAGTCCGATTATTTGTCTTGTAGGACCACCCGGAACCGGTAAAACAAGTATTGCCCGTTCTGTAGCAGCTGCATTAAATAAGGAATATGTACGCATTTGTCTTGGTGGTGTGCGTGATGAAGCTGAAATTCGTGGACATAGACGTACTTATGTTGGTGCGATGCCGGGACGTATAGTAAATGGACTTCGTACTGCAGGGGTCAAAAATCCACTTATGCTTTTAGATGAAATTGATAAAGTAAGTAGTGATTATAAAGGAGATACTTCAGCAGCGTTATTGGAAGTATTAGATTCGGAACAAAATAATAAATTCCGTGACCACTATGTAGAAATTCCTGTGGATTTATCGGAAGTATTGTTTATTGCAACAGCAAATTCCATGCAAGATATTCCAAAGCCACTTTTAGATAGAATGGAATTGATTGAAGTTACAAGTTATACGGAAAATGAAAAATTTCATATTGCAAAAGACCATTTATTTGAAAAACAAATGAAGAAAAACGGAATTCAAAAAGGACAATTATCTATCAGCGATAAAGCACTTACCATGATAATCCGTTCTTATACAAAAGAAGCCGGTGTGCGAGGATTAGAACGTAAACTTGGTGAAATTTGTCGAAAAACAGCAAGAGAAATTTATCAGAAAGAAAAAACTAAGGTGCGTATTACGGAAAATAATCTTTCTAAATATCTTGGAAAAGAAAAATATGCACAAGAAAAGAAAAATAATACAGATGAAATTGGCATTGTGCGAGGACTTGCGTGGACAAGTGTTGGTGGTGTGACATTGGAAATTGAAGTCAATATTATGCCAGGGAAAGGCGAAGTCAAATTAACAGGAAAAATGGGTGATGTAATGAAAGAATCTGCAATGGCAGGAATTAGTTATATTCGTTCCATTAGTCCGAAATATGAAATTGACAAAGCATTTTTTGCAGAACATGATATTCATATACATATACCGGAAGGAGCAGTTCCAAAAGATGGACCTTCCGCAGGTATTACAATGGCAACAGCCGTACTTTCTGCAATTATCAAACAACCTGTACAAGCAGATGTTGCAATGACAGGTGAAATTACATTGCGAGGTCGTGTACTTCCAATTGGAGGTTTAAAAGAAAAACTTCTTGCAGCTAAAAATGCAGAAATTAAAACAGTTTGTATTCCAAAACAAAACGAGAAAGACTTAGAAGAAATTTCGAATGAAATAAAAAAAGGAATGGAAATTATTTCCGTAGAAAAATTAGATGAAGTGTTAGAAGTTGCATTTGTGAAAACAAATATAGAATAAAAAATTATAATGTGGTGTGATTTTATAAGAAATAATTATAATTAAGTAAAGATAGTTTTCATATATTTGTTAGATATATAAATGTATTTTTAGAGAATGGATAAATTTGTGTATAGATTATGTTTTATTATTTATAGAAAATAAGAAATGTATATAAAAAATTTAAGTTTTCTCTGTTATACAATACGTTCTCTATATGAAATAAGAAAAATGTTTGGAAATGGAAAGGAAAAAACAGATGGTTATTAAAAATGTAAATTTAGAAACGGTGTGTGGAATTACAAGTACATTTCCAGACAATCCTTATTATGAAGTAGCATTTGCAGGAAAGTCGAATGTAGGAAAATCTTCACTTATTAATGCGCTTGTCAATCGTAAAGCGTTAGCTCGTACATCTTCCCAACCGGGGAAAACACAAACAATTAATTTTTATAATATCAATAATGCAATGTATTTAGTGGATTTACCGGGATATGGCTATGCAAATGCAAATGTGGAAATTAAGGCAAAATGGGGAAAGATGATTGAGCGATATCTTCATACTTCGAAAAAACTAAAAGCGGTTTTTCTTTTGATTGATATTCGCCATGAGCCTTCCGAAAATGATTGTTTGATGTATGAATGGATGGTAAATCAAGGATTTGCACCAATTATTATTGCAACAAAAATGGATAAAATCAGCCGTGGGGCTGTGCCAAAACATATCAATATCATAAAAAAGACATTAAATGTAGAACCGGATACACTTATTATCCCATTTTCAGCATCTACAAAACAAGGACGTGAAGAAGTTTGGGAACTGATAGATTCATTTGTACTGCCGGAAGAAGTTTTGGATATGAAAAATAAAATGGATTCAAATGTGTCAAATGCATTAAATCACATAGAATTAAATAATAAAATTGAAAAAGAAAATGTGCAAAGTGTAGATAATACAGAACAATCTTCTGATATAATGTATAGCGAACAGAATTTAAAAGATGTTGGAAATACAGATGAACCTGAGAAGAAACAACGAAAACCACGTTGGAAATCAGAAGGTAAGACACCAGCCAAAAAGACATTAAAAATGCAAGAAAAAAAAGCTGTAAAAAAAGCAAAAAACAATATAAAGAAAAGAAAATAAGATTTCGAATATTCGATAGACTTATTTTTGATTAAAAAATAAAAATTGAGAAATAATTATATTGATAATAAATAGAATATTTTATAAATATGTGGCAACTTCTTCATATGTTAATATGGAGAGAAAGCCACTTTTTTCTTAAAAACTATAATTTGTTATAAAAGAAAAAGGAGAAGGCAATTTCTCACATGAAAAGATAGTGGGATTTTTTGCCTATATTAGAATGAAAAATAAATATATATTTGTAACAGTATTGTTACTATCTATTTTGATTGTTAGTGTAGGATTTACAAACATATATGTAAGTCAACTGCAAACAGAAAAAACGGAAGATGAATTTGTTATAGTAACTTCTTTTTATCCAATGTATATTGCAACTATGAACATTGTAGATGGGATAGAAGGCGTTACATTAAAAAATTTAAGTGAACCACAAACAGGGTGTTTACATGATTTTCAATTGACACCGGAAGATATGAAATTATTATCTACAGCAGATGTATTTATTATTAATGGTGGTGGTATTGAATCTTTTATGGAAGATATTGCAAAAAGTTATCCAAAACTTGTTGTAATAGAGGCTTGTGAAGGGCTTCCGTTATTAGGTAGTGAAGAAGATGATGAACATGAACATATGCATGAAGAACAAGAAATAAATAAAATAACACAAACCGAAGAACAACAGGAAGTAAATGAAATAACAGAAGTTGCAGAACAACAAATGAATGAAATAACAAAAGTTGAAGAGGAACAAGATAGAAATGAAATAGCCAACTCCCAAGAACAACAAGAAGTAAATAAATCAGAGGTGCATGAAGAACACGCACATGACCATGATACAATTAATGCTCATGCGTGGATGAGTGTACATTTTTATCGTCATCAAATAGAAAATATTGCAAATGGATTAGCACAAGTGGATATGAAAAACGCAGAATTATATACAAAAAATCTATTTTTGTATGATGAAGAATTAGCAAGTTTAGAAGAAAAACAAGAAGAAATTATTCATTTGACACAAGAGCAACCAACTATTTTATTTCATTGTGCCTATGATTATATAGCAGAAGATTTTGGTATGGAAATTGCATACTGTATGGATTTAGATGAAGAACGTCAAATAAGTGCAGGTGAAATTGCAGAAGTATTAGAAGCAATAGAAGAACATCAAGTGAATGTTATTTTTGCAGAAGAACTTTATGGAAAAAGTATGGGAGAAATGATACAAAGAGAAACAGAGGTAGATGTCGTTTACTTGAATCCTTTAAACAAGGGCGAATATCACAAAGACAGTTATTTAGAGGGAATGGCTGAAAATATACAACTAATTGAGAAAGCGTATAAAGAGTAAGAAATACAAGAATATCAGATAGAGAGACAGTCTATCTGATATCTTTTCTATTTTAATGGAAATTTAATAATTGTTATTTTTTTATAAAAATGATACATTATGATAGGCAAATTCTTAAAATAATTAACATAAGTTCTGTAATTATCATTCTTTATAAAATAATAGGTTATCATAGAGAGAATCGTTATCACAATTTTATTTTTATTAAAAGAATAGTTGTATTTTATGAAATTTGTGTTATTTTATTGAAAATAAGGAGTAAAAAATATGCGAAAAATTATTGAAACTTGTGGGTTTCATTGTATTAAAATTAAAAACTTAGGTGTTCGTTTTGGAGAGCAGGTTGTTTTAAAAGATGTGAATTTACATATTCATTGTGGGTCTTTAAATGCAATTATTGGAAAAAACGGTGCCGGGAAATCGACATTGGTACGTGCAATTTTAAAAGATATTCCAAGTGAAGGTGTGATTGAATATCGAGATACAAAAAATGGAAAAATGCAAAATTTGAAAATTGGTTATGTTCCACAGAGTATCAATATTGAAAAAAATACACCTGTAAGTGTATATGATTTGATTGCAAGTTATGAATATCATTATCCTGTTTTTTTACCTAAAAACAAACGTATTTATGAGGAAATTAGAAGAAATTTAGAAGTTTTTGAGGCAGCAGATTTAATCGATAAGCAAGTTTGCAATTTGTCAGGTGGACAATTACAAAGAGTATTGCTTTCTATGGCAATTATGGACAAGCCAAAATTATTGCTTTTAGATGAGCCTGTATCGGGTATTGATAAAAATGGTATGGAGCTTTTTTATAAAACCATGCATTATTTAAAAAAGCATTATGATTTGGCTATTATTTTAATTTCACATGATTTGGATTATGTGAAAAAATATGCAGACCATGTGGTACTTTTAGACCAAACGGTAAAAAAGCAAGGAACTGTAAAAGAAGTATTTGAAAGTTTGGAATTTAAAGAAGTATTTGCGTTAGATAATGAAGAAAAATGGGTAAAGGAGGGGAAAAAGAATGTGGACTTCTTGGCTTAATTATGGATTTATGAAAAATGCCCTTCTTGCTATTCTGATTATTACACCACTTTTCGGATTGCTTGGAACAATGATAGTAAATAAAAAAATGGCTTACTTTTCCGATGCACTTGGACATTCAGCATTAACAGGTATTGCAGTAGGTGTTGTGTTTGGAATGCAGGATACAACAATTTCTATGGTTATTTTTGCTGTTATTTTTGCTTTATTATTAAATAAAATAGGAAGTAGTAATACAGCTTCTACGGATACCATTATTTCTGTGTTTTCGTCATGTTCTGTGGCAATTGGACTTGCGATTTTATCAGCAGGAGGAAACTTTAGCAAATATTCAAGTATTCTCGTAGGGGATATTTTAAGTATTACAAAAACGGAAATTGTTTATTTGATAGGTATTTTTATTTTTACGATTTTATTTTGGTTGTTTGGATTTAATTATTTGAATGCGATTTGTATTCATCGTACTGTAGCAAAAAGCAAAAATATTCCCATTAAACTTATGGATAATCTGTTTGCAGTTTTAGTGGCATTGATTGTTATGTTATCTATTAAATGGGTAGGAATTTTAATTATCAATGCACTTTTGATTTTGCCGGCTGCTTCAAGTAGAAATATTGCATCAAATATGCGAGAATATCATCTGTTTTCTTTGGTATTTTCCGTATTTTCAGGAATTGTAGGATTGTTTATTTCTTATTATACAAATGTAGCAACAGGACCCATGATAGTGATTTTGGCATCAGTAATTTACTTTGCGACATATTGGTATGGAAGAAAGATGATGTAAGGAAGAAAAGGAATTGTAAAAACTATAAATAATGCATAATCTGCTATCATTACTTAGGTATCTATGAACAAAAATATATTTTTATAAATTTCGTATAAAAAGTAATTGAAGTATAAGAAATATCGTGATATACTTAGAATGTAAGAAAAACACTCGCCCACAAGGTGGGTTGACCGAAAAAAGAAATAGAAAATCTACCCTAGTTACCGGTCAAAGTTAGAAGGGTAGGTTTTATGTATAAAAGAAATTACTGCACATTTGCAAAAATAAATGCGAGTAATGCAGGGAGAAATGAACCAAAAGCCATAAGGTCTTTGAAATCAAACTGCTTGTTC
>JAFWXB010000066.1 GCA_017523185.1 Lachnospiraceae bacterium
AGTCTTGTAGAATCAGAAGGAGAGTATTTATCCACGTCTATCCAAGACATTATGGGAAATTATCCATATAAAACGGAGCTGGAAGGTATTCGAGAAAATGGTGAAGTTTTTCATTTTTATTATTTTAAAAATAAGATAGGTGATGATATACAAGAAAAGTATTCCTATGCAAAATATTATGAACCATTTCATTGGATTATTTCTACTGGTGAAACAATAGAAGAAGTATATGCATATTCAAAAGAAATTAACGAACGAAATATTCAATATATTATATTACTTATGTTTGTTTTTGGTGGAATATTTGTATTAACTTCAGGTATTATGATAAAAATTCTTGGAAAACAAGCAAAAAGTTTTCAAGAAAAGTTATATAAGCAAGCAGAATTGCTTGAGGATATGTATACAACAATGTCGATAGGTATGCTTCGTGTTGCTATGACAGATAAACAGACAAAATTGATAAGAATTAATCCAAAAGGATTAGAATTGTTAGGTGTAGAAACGGAACAAGAATGTAATTCTAAAATACAAGGTCATATGATTAAGACTATGTATTTAGAAGATGCAGAAAAATTAACACAAGAATGTGAATATTTAACAGAACAATGGACAAGCGTTGTAGTAGAATGTCGTGTAAAATGGAAAGATGAATCGATTCATTTGTTGCGAATCCGTAATACATTAGTAGATTTTGATGGAGAAGTAAAAATTATACAAAGAATGTGTCAAGATATTACAGAAGAACGCTTGCAACAAGAAAAAGAATTGATGGAAGCAGAAGAAAAAGCAACTTTAGACCCAATGACACAGATTAAAAATAAAAAAGCAATTGAGATGATTGTTCGAACAAATATTCGAGAATCAGCAGAAAAAAATGTACCGATTGCAGTAGGATTTGTAGATATTGATAATTTTCGTGATTATAATACAAAATATGGTCATTTACAAGGCGATGAGGTAATTAAATATGTAGCTTCGACATTGAGAGATAACATTCCTGGGATTGTTGGAAGAAATGGTGGGGACGAATTTGTATTTTGTATTTTAAATGCTTCTTATCAACAAGTAGAAGAATCTATGAAAGTTATTTATAAAAAGCTAAATGAAGGTGTTATTATTAAAGAGAGTGGAGAAAAAATTCCAACACCATGTAGTATTGGCATTGTAATAGAACAAAGTGCAACATTACAATATAATGATGTAATGGAACAATCAGATGTGGCTATGTATGAATCAAAATCACGTGGTAAAAATACATATACGATTTTAGAACATTATGAAAATATAAAGTAAAAATGTTAGAATAGAAAAGTAATATGATAATAGAGAAAGTAAAAAGTATATTTTTAGGAACAAAACGGGTATCATTATGAAAATAGATAGAAATCAACTACTTACAGTTTTATCAGAAGCGTTAGATAGTATAGAAAAAGAGGTATTAGGGGTTACGGATTATCATGCAAAGCGAGTTGCATGGCTTTGTATACAAATGGGAAAAAAAGCAGGAATGAGTGAAGCAGAACTATCCGATTTGGCAATTTCAGCACTTTTCCATGATAACGCGTTAAATGAGTTTAAACAAGATTATGCAAACGGAAAGTTATTAGAAGGAGCTACAGGACAGAAACATTGTATCGTAGGAGAAGAAAATTTAAAACTGATTTCAAAAGAACGAGAGCAATTAAGAGGATTTATTTTATATCATCATGAAAATGCAGACGGAAGTGGAGCATTTGGAAAAACAACAGAAGAGGTTCCGTTAGGTGCTCAATTGATACATATTGCAGATATTGTTGATTTGGAATTTGCACTTGGCAAAGCAAAAAAGGGAGATGAAAAAGAAATTAGTTTATACATTCAATCAGAAAAAGGCAGAATGTTTTCAGAACAAGCAGTAGAATTATTTTCAGAAGTATTGTCTGTACAGATATTTGAAATACTTTCTGATACGTGTATTCAAACATTACAGTTAGATTTTACAACTGTATGGATAGAAGCTGATAGGGGTATTGCTGAATTATTTGCTCGCATTATTGATTATAAATCTCCTTTTACAAAAAATCATTCTATTGGAGTTGCACAAAAAGCAGAATATTTGGCAAAATGTTATGGATATGATGAATTGCATACAGAAAAATTATATATGGCAGGAGCATTGCATGATATTGGGAAATTGTTGGTTGATGTAGAAGTGTTGGAGAAAGCAGGACGTTTGAATGAAGAAGAATATCAACATATACAAAATCATGCCTATGAAACATATCGTTTATTATCTAAAATAAGTGGATTTGAAGAAATACGCGATTGGGCATCTTATCATCACGAAAAATTAAATGGAAAAGGTTATCCGTTCGGGGTGATGGAGCAAGAAATGAGCCAAGAAGTGCGTATTTTAGCATGTATTGATATTTATCAGGCATTAACAGAAGATAGACCATACAAAGTAGGAATGCATCATACAAAAGCAATTTCTATTTTAGAAGAATTGGTACAAAAAGGTGAATTAGATGGAAATATCGTAGAATGTATAAAAAGAGAATTTAATGATGGAAATGATATTCAAAAAGTAGAAAAAACAGCATTATTTCAATGTTCAATCTGTGGATATATTTATGAGGGCGATGCTGTACCATATAGTTATGTATGTCCTGTTTGTGGACAATTGCAACATGGATTTTATAGGATTGAGTAATAGTATATAAATAAAAATTATAAATAAGCAAACTTAGAATATTACATAAATTTGTCCATCTTAGAAAGACATATGTGTAATTATAATAATAAATGTCTTTGTATAGCAGACATATAAAACATATTTTTGTGCTATATTTCGTATTTCATTTATTATAGATAAAAAAAGATTATAAGGAGCATGGCATATGATGCCAAAAAATTTATGAAAAATACAAAAAAATTAACACTTTCTGCACTATTATTGGCAATTGGAATTATATTGCCTTTTTTTACAGGACAAATCCCTCAAATTGGGAATATGCTATTGCCAATGCATATTCCGGTATTGATATGTGGATATATTTGTGGTGGAAAGTATGGGGGGTTAATCGGATTTATGTTACCACTTTTTCGAAGTGTATGTTTTGGAAGACCGTTGATGATGCCAACAGGAATTGCAATGGCATTTGAATTAGCTACTTATGGTATTATTGTAGGAATTTTATATGAAAATTTCAAAAAAACAAAGATAGGGCTTTATATAAGTTTAATTAGTTCTATGGTAATTGGTCGTATAGTATGGGGAATTGTAAGCTATTTGTTATTTCAATTAATGGGAAATAGATTTACGTGGGAACTTTTTATAGCAGGAGTATTTTTAGAAGCTATTCCCGGACTGATATTGCAAATCATATTTGTACCGGCAGTTGTTATGAGATTACAAAAAACAAGAATATTAGAAATGGTAAGGCAGAACAGTTCATATGTTAAGTACAACAAATAATATAAATAAAGAAGATGTAAAATTATTTTTTAATCGTTTAGCAGATAGTTGGGATTTACAACAAATTCGAGAAGAAGAAAAGATTGAAAAAATATTAGATTATGCACAAATAAAAGAGGGAGTAACTGTCTTAGATGTAGCTTGTGGAACCGGAGTATTGATTCCAGATTATTTGAAAAGAAATGTAAAAAGAGTAACGGGTGTCGATATTTCAGAAGAAATGATAAAAAGAGCAAAATCAAAATTTCAACATGAAAAAGAAGTAGAATTTTATTGTGCAGATATAGAAACAATTTCATTGTTGGAAGTATATGATACTTGTATGATTTATAATGCATTTCCTCATTTTGGAAATCCAAATAATTTAATTAAAACACTTGTACAAAAAATAAAGCCAATGGGAAGATTAACAATTGCACATAGTATGAGTAGAGAACAATTAGATAAACATCATTCAGGAAGTGCAAAAAAGGTATCAAATGGTTTAATTAGTGAAGAAGAACTGGCAGAATTGTTAAGTCCTTATTTTAAGGTAGATGTAAAAATTTCCAATGAGGAAATGTATATTGTATCAGCTGTAAAGAAATAGGAAATATGTATAAATTGTAAATAATTTTTAAGATATATGTTCAAATTGGAAGTAAAGGTATTTGAAAGCTTTGCTATATTAAAAGTAAAGGGTATTAATTTATAGTTGGATATAATATATTTGCAACATAAATAAGGTTAAATCAAGAAATTTACAATAAAATTGTAAAAACTATGTAAAAACTTTTTTATTGTGTGATAATTGAACTTGTTTAGTATATTTTTTCGATTATATTATATATCTGTAAAATATAAAATGGATAAAAAAATATTTAATTTTTTGGCATTTTGTAATGGATTGTTCACATTTGTTTTTTTATTAAAAAGAAGTAAGTGAAAATTTTTGTTTTTTAATTCAAAAAGTTGTGCAAAATTACCAAAAAATAGGCGATGATTTCGACAAATTTCGAAAAAATTAAAAACTTGTTAAAAAAATGTTTACAAAATACTTGTCAAAAGGCATAATAGATACATCAATAATTTATTTATTTTTTAAGGAGGCAATTATGAAAAGAAGAGCACAAGCGTTTGTAATGGCATTCATTATGTTCTTTATGACAGTAGCAGTTCCATTATTGGATACAGTAGCTGTAAAAGCTGAAAATAGTCCTAGTGTGGATAACTCACAAGAACTTAAAGTTATGTTCCATTACCTTCGTGAAGATGGAAATTATGACGGATGGGATGTATTTACTTGGGGAACACCAAATTCGAATAATGCATTCCAAACAAATGAAAGTGGTTATGTAACAGATGAAAACGGTGCAGTTGCAGAAGTTACAGTAACTCCTGGAACACAAGAATTTGGATATATCATTCGAAAAGGTGGCGATAGTTGGGAAGCAAAAGACTGGGATGGAGATAGATTTGTCAATGTAGAC
>JAFWXB010000067.1 GCA_017523185.1 Lachnospiraceae bacterium
TAAACATGGGTGACCAAGTGTTAATTAATAAATTTGTGTATCTTGTTTCTAATCCAAAGTCGGGAGATGTTGTTGTTTTCTTGCCAAATGGGAATGAGAAGTCGCATTATTATATTAGACGCGTAATAGGAACACCGGGAGATGTTGTACAAATTAAAAATGGAGCAATTTATATTAATGGTGAATTATATAATGAAAAAGTATCAGTTGCTTCTATGGAAGATGCAGGAATTGCAAGTGAAGAAATAAAGCTGGGAGAAAACGAATATTTTGTATTGGGAGATAATCGCAATAATAGTGAAGACAGTCGTTATGCGAATATTGGTAATATTAAAAAGGAATATATACTTGGAAAAGCATGGTTTCGATTTAATTCTATGAAAGATATGGGATTTATTCACTAAATATAGAGATTATTTGAGCAGTTTTATATAGTATTATATTATTTTTATGAAAGAATCATAAAATATATATTTAATCATAAAATCGTTAAATTATAAAGTTAAAAAGAAAGAGGTAAAATATATGAATTTTCAATGGTATCTGGGACATATGACAAAAGCAAAACGTCAAATGCAGGAAGATATTAAATTAATTGATTTGGTAGTAGAAATTGTAGATGCAAGGATTCCACTTAGCAGTCGAAATCCGGATATTGACGAACTTGGAAAGAATAAGTATCGTCTGATTTTAATGAATAAAGCTGATTTAGCAGATAAACGTGTGACAGAAGAATGGAACGCATATTTTAAAGAAAAGGGATTTTTTGTAGTGAGTTTAGATGCACGTACTAAGAATGGTATGAAAGCCATTACAGATATTATTATGGAGGCTTGTAAGGAAAAAATAGAAAGAGATTTGAAACGTGGAATTAAAAACAGACCGGTAAGAGCTATGGTAGTAGGGATTCCAAATGTAGGAAAATCGACATTTATTAACTCATATGCAGGAAAAGCTTGTGCAAAAACAGGCAATAAACCAGGGGTTACAAAAGGCAAACAATGGATTCGTTTGAATAAAAATGTAGAATTATTGGATACACCTGGAATTTTATGGCCAAAATTTGAAGACCAAATGGTAGGACTTCGTTTGGCTTTGATTGGTTCAATTAAAGATGAAATTTTAAATATTGATGAATTGGCGATAGAATTGATTAAATATTTGTTAGAAAAGTATCCTGGAGTATTGGCAGAACGCTATCATTTAAAAGAAGTTGAAAATCCGTCCGAAGTTCTTATTGAAATTGCAAAAAGCAGAAATTGCGTAAGTAAAGGAAATGAATTGGATTATAGCAAGGCAGCAGTTTTATTGATTGATGATTTTCGAAGTGGAAAACTTGGAAAATTGTCATTAGAAATGCCATAAAATAATATTAGAAGAAGTGAGAATGTATGCAGGAAAAGAAAATAAGCAGTATCAAATCAGAATTAGAAGCTATAAATGCTTTAAAATTAAACCAAAGTTGTTTGATGGAGTTGGAAATATTTATTCAAAATTATAAAGAAGATAAAAGAAGTGGTGTACAGAAACTCATTACAACAGCTCAAAAAAGAATCCAAAATTATTATGCAGAGGTTGCAAGAACCGAAGAACTAAAGAAATATGAAAAAGAATACGATAATTATGTATATATATGTGGAATAGATGAAGTTGGACGAGGTCCACTTGCAGGTCCGGTTGTTGCAGGTGCTGTTATTTTACCAAAAGATTGTGATATTTTATATATCAATGATTCGAAAAAACTTTCAGCATCAAAAAGAGAAGAATTATATGAAGAAATTATGGAAAAAGCAGTCGCAGTAGGATTAGGAATGGTTTCTCCGGAATGTATTGATGAAATCAATATTTTACAAGCGACATATGAAGCAATGCGACAAGCTATTGGAAATCTTAGTATACAACCGGATATATTATTAAATGATGCAGTTACAATACCAAAGATTGCTATAAAGCAAGTACCAATTATTAAAGGAGATGCAAAAAGTATCTCAATTGGTGCAGCAAGTATTGTTGCAAAAGTAACAAGAGACCATTTAATGGAAGAATATGATAGTATGTTTCCTCAATATGGTTTTGCTTCAAATAAGGGATATGGTTCTAAAGAACATATAAAAGCAATTCAAACATATGGAGAAACACCAATTCATAGAAAAACATTTATTAAAAACTTTATATAGAAATATTTTTTGTAATGTTCGTAATAGAATAGTCAGATTGGAGAGAGGAGTATATATGCTGATTTCAGACTTGACAAGACAATATCATAATCAGAAAGCAACATCAAAAAAAGAAGTAGTGACAGCTAAAAATATTGGGAAATTAATGGCTTCGGTTCGTGGTCTTACAGCTGGTAATATTTTTGAAGGAACCGTAAATTCCATAAAAAATGGACAAGTAGTGATTGGACTTTCCGATGGAAGACTGCTTTCGGCAAGATTAGATACTACGATGCAACTTGTACAAGGGCAATCTATGTTTTTTCAAGTAAAATCAAATGATGGAAATACAGTTGCGATTGCTCCTTATATGGTAGATGGAGAAGGTGTCAATTTGACACTTATGAATGCGTTAAAAGCTGCAAATTTACCAATAGAAGATAGATTTTTAAATATGGCAAATACCATGATGAAAGAACATATGCCGATTGATAAAAACAGTATGACACAAATGGCACGTATTGTTATGGCAAATCCTGATATGAATGTCCAGACTTTAGTTCAAATGAAAAAATTAAATATTCCAATTAATACAGAGTCTGTTTCTCAATTTGAGAATTATATGGACGATAAAAGTGCGATTCATTTGTCAATGGAACGCTTGATAAATGAAGTTTCCACAACATTGTCTGATAAAACATTTTCCCTAGAACAAATGAAAGCCTTTAATAGTGAACTTCTTTTAATTTTAGAAGATGGTATTGAAAATGACATAAAAATATCTGCAATACAAAATAACTTTTCTGTTCAGCAACAAAATCTTATGTCTTCTGATTTAACAGCAACAAATCAGTTGTCAGATACAAAGGTTTTATTAAATTCAGATAATATAGGAAATATTTATCAAACAGAAAGTGGAGTTTCAAATAATGAAAATTTAGCACTTCATAATAAAGAGGGAGTTGTTTTACAAGAGAATGATAAGATTTTCACAAAGACAATAGCTCAAAGTGCAAATGGGCTAGAGGAAACATTGACAGAACAGTTAGAAATAGGAGATATATCAAATCGCGATAATGTTATTTCAAAAGAATTGGTTA
>JAFWXB010000068.1 GCA_017523185.1 Lachnospiraceae bacterium
GGGTCTTACTTTTCCAATCATTACATTAATTGGTGCATTTACATTACTTTTTGGAATGGGTGGAACTCCTTTATTTTCAATAGCTAGAGGGGCAAAACGAGAAGAAGAAGCAGAGTATATTTTAGGAAATGTATTTACGTTATTGCTTGGAAGTTCTATTGTGTTGTTTTTTGTTTGTTATTTTTTCCGTAAGCCGATTTTGTTTTTATTTGGAGCAAGTGAAGTATCGTATATATATGCAGATGCGTATTTAAAAGTGTATTTATTTGGAACAGTATTTTCTATGATAGTTATGGGAATGAACGGATTTATTAATGCACAAGGATTTCCTAAAGTTGGAATGATGACAACTATGATTGGTGCGATTTTAAATCTGATATTAGACCCGTTATTCCTATTTGTATTAAAAATGGGAGTAAGTGGAGCTGCACTTGCAACTGTTATTAGTCAAATGGTATCAGCTATATGGGTATTTCATTTTTTAACAGGGAAAAAGATAGTATTGCGTTTAAAAAGAGAGTGTATGAAATTAGAGATAAGGCGTGTAAAAGAAATTGTAACGCTTGGAACTTCCGGATTTATTATGCAGGGAACAAATTGCTTAGTGCAAGTTGTTTGTAATACAACATTGCAAACATATGGAGGGGACTTGTATGTAGGTGTTATGACAGTTTTAAATTCTGTTCGTGAAGTATTGTCATTACCGATTAATGGAATCGTAAGTGGTTCGCAACCTGTATTAAGTTTTAATTATGGCGCAAAAAATTATACGCGTGTCAAAGAAGGAATCCGTTTTTCTATTTTTATAGGAACTGCATATACCGTTCTTGCATGGGGACTTGTTATGGCAATTCCTAATATATTATTTCAAATTTTTTCAAATGATAATGCAATATTAGAAGCAGGACCGAAGTCTCTTAATATTTACTTTTTTGGTTTCTTTTTTATGGCATTTCAATTTGCAGGGCAATCGGTATTTCAAGCATTGGGATATGCGAAAAAGGCTATCTTTTTTTCCTTGCTTCGAAAAGCTATTATTGTAGTACCACTTGCGTTACTTTTGCCAAGAATAGGATTTGGTGTACATGGAGTATTTATGGCAGAACCAATTTCAAATGCACTTGGAGGTATCGCGTGTTTTTTAACAATGTGGAGAACCGTTTATAAAAAATTATAAAATAGGATAGAGAAATAGTTGATTATGTTATAATTACATTATTTTAACAAATGAAATAAGTCTTTATTTCAGATGTGTAGAGCATTAAATGATGGGGAACGTGCTTGATTTTTGTATTATTTTTAAAATTTATTAAAAGTTATGAATAAGTATTACATTTAATAAAAATAAAAGAAAAGGAGTTTTGGTATGAAAGAAGATAATCCATTGAAAAAGAAAAAACATTACATATTAATTGGAATTGCAGTAGCATTAGTCGCAATAATTATCGTTTTGATTGTTGGAATTATAGGTATATTAGATAGAAAAAATGACAAATCATCTGTAAGTTTTAATAACCATACACAACAAACAGAACATATTCCAGAAGAAACGATTTCAATAGAAACGCAAGATGATTATGTGCAAACGGATGAAAAAGAACAGACGGAATATACAGAGGATACACAATCCGTAAATAATGAAAAACCAACAGACAATGACCCACAAAATTCTATGTCGCAACAATCTGGAGTAAGTGTAAATATAGAACAAGTAGTACAAAGTATTTCAGGAAATGAAACAGCAGAGATTACATTTGGAATTGATGTTGCAAGGTATCAAGGTACGATTGATTGGAAAAAAGTTGCTGAATCAGGCGTTGATTTTGCAATTGTGCGCGTAGGATATCGTACATTAGAAACAGGAGAGATTGTTGCAGATTCAAATGCAAAGTACAATATGCAAGAAGCCTCTAAATACGGGATTAAAGTAGGTGTATATTTCTTTTCAACAGCGATTACAAAAGAAGAAGCAATTGCAGAAGCTGATTGGGTAGCTGATTTTGTTTCACAATATCGCATTACATATCCTGTTGCATATGATTGTGAAAGATTTGAAGATGAAGCTAGCAGACAATATCATCTTACAAAAACAGAAAGAACGGATTTTGCATTGGCGTTTTTAAACCGAATTGTAGAGAGAGGATATTCTCCTATGTTTTATGCCGGAAAAAGTGATTTAGAAAATGAAGCAAAATGGGAAACCTCTCGTATTGAACGTTCAAATAAAATATGGGTAGCACAATATCCGACACAATCTTATCCAAATACAAATAGGTCTTCTTATACAGGAATACATGATATTTGGCAGTATACCAATCAAGGTATTGTATCAGGAATTGATACACCTGTGGATATGAATATCGCATATTTTGGATTTCGAAATACACAAAATGCTCAAAATAGCGAGGCACCGGAAAAAGTAGAAGCAGATGTAGAAGCATTGATGAATTTTACGGAAGTGAATGAAACAGTAACAGCAAAAGAGAAAACAAATTTAAGAGATAAACCAAGCCAAGGAAATGATAGTAAGGTGATGTACAAGTTATCGAATGGGGAAACAGCAACACGAACAGGAATTAGTAAAAGTGGTTGGTCGAGAATTGTATTAAATGGAAAAACGTATTATGCAGTTTCCAGTTATTTAACAACAGATTTAAGTTATACGCCACCAAAACCACAACAGTCTGAAGATGA
>JAFWXB010000069.1 GCA_017523185.1 Lachnospiraceae bacterium
CAGCTCAACAAAGGCACCGCGCAGAAGGATATCTTTATGATCGCTGAAAATATCAGAAATGAGCTGTTCCCAGTCATGCAGAATGTCTTCTTCGATGTATTCCAGAATGGCATATACATCGGGAAAATAATAATATAATGTGCTGCGGTAAACACCGGTGGCATCGGTAATTTCTTTTACGGATATCTTTTCGACTGGTTTTGTCAGATACAGTTTCCAGAACGTATCTACCAGAGCTGCTTTTGTCTGTCGTTTTTGCTGATTTGATGCATGAAGTGAAAGTGCAAGTGTAATTGCAAGTTTCTTATCTGCAAGTTCTCTCATTTTTGGCACAATACCACAAGTAGAAACCGTAATATTTCTTTGGCTAATATGTAGTCCATTTTCATCTGTTAAAAGTTCAATAAATTTTAATAAATTATCAAAATTATCTAATGGTTCACCCGTTTCCATTACAACTACATTTGAAATTCGTTCGCCAATATCTTTTCCAATTTGATAAATTTGGTCTAACATTTCACTCGCAGTCAATCCTCTTACAAGCCCATCTAATGTAGAAGCACAAAAACGACACCCCATACGACAACCTACTTGGGAAGAAATACAAACAGAATTTCCATGTTTATAACGCATCAGTACACTTTCAATTACATTTCCATCTTCTAACAAAAACAAATATTTTTTTGTACCATCAATTTGAGAAGTTTGCACTTCTACTTTCTTTAAAGTTGTAAGATATGCGTGTTCTTCTACCTGTGTAATGAGTTTCTTTGAAATATTTGTCATTTCACTAAAAGAATCCACTTGTTTTTCATGCAACCACTGATAAATTTGTTTTGCTCGAAATGCTTTTTCTCCTAATGTTCCAATCCATGCAGTCAACTCTGAAAGATTATATGATTTTATATCTATTTTATGTTCCATGTTGTGTCCTCATTTATATTTTTCTTACTAATTTTGCAATAAAAAATCCATCGTGATATTCTTCACTCGGAAACATCTGTTGCATAGATACAAGTCCAAATTCTTTATGTTCTTTTAAAAACCATTCTACTTGGTTTTCATTTTCGCCTTTATGAATCGTACAAGTGCTGTAAATAAGTGTCCCACCAAATTTTACATAAGAAGCTACTGTATTTAAAATATTTTTTTGTAATTCTACAAGTTCTGTTTGTTTTTCCTGTGTCATTTTATAGCGAATATCTGTTTTCTTACCCATAACACCAAGTCCCGAACATGGCAAATCACAAATTAAAATATCTGCTTTTTCTTTAGAATTTTCATCATATATGGTTGCGTCCATTTGTACTGCTTTCATATTCAAAAGACCATGACGTTCTATATTCTCCTCAATCAACGATACTTTATACTCTGTTAAATCTCTTGCTTCTACCATACCCGTACCATGCATACATTCTGCCAAATGCGAACTTTTTCCTCCCGGAGCTGCACAAACGTCAATAATATAATTTCCATTTTTAGGTTCTGCAATTTCTGCAACCATCATAGAACTGATATCTTGTACATAAAACCAACCATCTTGAAAACTTTCTAACGATTGCAAATAGTCAAAATCTTCTATCATAAACGCATAAGAAAGATGTTTGATAAGTGTTACTTTTACGCCTTCTTCTTCTAAACGTACCTTTAACTCTTTCGGTGTACATTTTGTTTGATTTGTACGAATGGTAATCGGACGTTCTGATAAAAAACTTTCACAAATGGATTTTGTTTTTTCATATCCATAAGCATCTATCCATTGTTTGATTATCCATTTTGGAATCGAATATGTTACTTCTAAATATACTTCAGGTTCTAATGTTTCGTCAGGATAATTAAGATTAGAAAGATTTCTTGCAATATTTCGCAATACCCCATTTACAAATCCACGAAGTTGCCCAAATCCACGCTTTTTTGCAATTTTTACGGCTTCATTACAAACAGCTGCGTCGGGTATGGAATCCATATAGCGAAATTGATACACACTCATTCGAAGCAAATTTCGAATGAGTGGTTTCATTTTTTTTACTTTTACTTTAGAAAACGAATTTATAATAAAATCCATTTCTAACATATGCTCAATTGTACCTTCTGCAAGTCGTGTCAAAAATGCACGTTCCTGTTTTTCCAAATATTGATATTTATTTAATACATCACGAATTACAAGATGCGAATATTGGTCTTTTTCATTTACTTCCATTAAAATATCAAGTACCAATTCTCTTATATTTACGCTACTAATCATCATTGCGTCTTCTTCCTCCAAATAGTAAAATCACACGCAAAAGTTGTAAAATTGCAGATGCTGCACTTGCTACATATGTGAGTGCTGCTGCACCTAATACCTTTTTTGTATGTGTCAATTCTTGTTGTCCTAAAATTCCTTGTTGTCCAAGTAATACCAATGCCCTTCTGGAAGCATCTAATTCTACCGGAAGTGTTACAAGTTGAAAAATAACAGCGAATGAAAATAAAAAAATTCCAATATTGATAATGAGCTGTGAGGATTGACTATTGATAAATAATCCTATCAGAATTACAGGCCATGCTAATTTTGAACCAAAATTTGCAATTGGTACAAACCGATTCCTAAAATTTAATGGTGCATACTTTGTCGCATGTTGAATTGCATGACCACATTCATGCGCTGCAACCCCTATTGCAGCAACCGAAGATGACCCATATACCGTATCCGAAAGATTCAAAACTTTACTGCTTGGATTATAATGGTCTGTCAATTCTCCTGCCACATGTCCTACTCGCACATCTGTAATACCGGCAGCACGAAGTAAGCGTTCTGCCACTTGTGCTCCCGTCATATTTGATGCACTTCGATACTGTGCATATTTTCGATAGGTAGATTTTACATTAGAAGATGCAACCATACAGATAATTGCACCAATCAGAACTAAAATATATGTCCAATCAAAATAAAATGGAAAATACATAAAATTTCCTCCCTAAAAATGTATTCCTTCTTCTACTGTATATCCACGCAAAAATGCATCTATTGTCATACGTTTTTTACCTTCTAATTGTACTTCTACAAGAGATAAAATTCCCTCTTTCGTCTGTACCCACAAACTGTCTTTTGTTACTTTTACAACAGTTCCTGCTTCTTTTTCGCTATTTGCAAAAATTACATTTGCTTTCCAAATTTTAAATGTTTTTCCATTTAATTTTGTAAATGCACTTGGCCAAGGATTTAATCCACGAATCAAATGTTCAATTTCTATTGCCGACTGATTCCAGTTAATATTGCCAAGCTCTTTATTTATCATAGAAACGTGGGTTGCTTCTTCATGGTTCTGTGGTGTATATTCCACTTCCCCTTTTTCGATGCGTTCCATTGTTTCTACACATAATTTTGCCCCAATATCAGCTAATTTATCAAACAAGCTTCCACCTGTTTCATCTTTTGCAATGGGAATTTCTCTTTTTGCAATCATATCACCTGTATCAAGTCCTACGTCCATACGCATAATCGTAACACCTGTTGTTTCATCACCATTGATAACTGCCCATTGAATTGGTGCTGCTCCACGATATTTTGGTAAAAGCGAAGCATGTACATTGATACAACCAAACTTTGGCATATCTAAAATACTCTTTGGCAAAATTTGTCCAAACGCAGCTACTACTATAATATCTGCATTATAATCTCTTAAATATTCCACATTTTCCGATTCTCTGATTTTTTTCGGTTGGAAAACAGAAATTTCATGTGCAACTGCACATTCTTTTACCGGTGGAAACTGCATTGTATTGCCTCTGCCTTTTGGCTTATCCGGCTGTGTTACAACAAGTACCACTTCATGCCCTGCTTTTATAATTTCTTCTAATGTTCCAACTGCAAAATCAGGCGTTCCCATAAAAATTACTCGCATAGCTATCCCCCTTTTCTTTTTTCTTCATATAACTATAATTGATAAAAGAGAAAAAATTACACAAAAATATTGTTTATTTGTTTGTTGTAGGAAGACATTTTTTACTTATAATCAAAAATATGTCTTTTATTCTTCTTCGTCTGATTTATATGTTACATCATGCAATTCGCCTTCTACTTTTTCTATATATAAATGACCGTCTAAATGGTCTAATTCATGGCAAATTGCTCTTGCTAAAAGTTCTGTTCCTTCAATTTCACATTCATTCATTTCTTCGTCAAAAAAGCGAGCAACTACACGATTTGGACGAGTTACACAACCTGATTTTCCCGGAACAGAAAGACAACCTTCATCTCCTGTCTGTTCTCCATCAGCTTCTACAATTCTTGGATTTAACATTACAATTGGTCCTTCGCCTACATCAATAACAACAAGTCTTTTTAAAATACCAACTTGTGGTGCTGCAAGACCTACACCATTTGCTTCATACATTGTTTCAATCATATCCTCAATTAAATCCATTACTCTTGGTGTTACTTCTTTAATCTCCTGACAAACTTTTCCAAGTACAGGGTCACCTTGTGTTCTAATTTCTCTTAATGCCATACCTTTTTGCCTGCTACTAAAAACATATACAAATGTGTATATGCTAGATGATTCGCTACAATCTCACGATTTGTAGTTACTGCTTCTTCGTATCCGATTTTGCCTAAACTACTTTCGTTTGTATGATACTCCACAGTCGTAAATTCCCGACTAGCCATCGGTACATACTTATGTTAGCTTATTTATGCTATTTCATAAGCTTTCATCTAAATAGCTTTTCCTTTCTTTGATTTTTATTCTTATATATGTCTTTTTATTACAGATAGATTGACCATACAATGATAGATTGCTAATAATCATAAAACTTCATCAAAATCCACTCATAGGATTAAAATCAAATTGTACGGATACATTTTGAAAATCATTATTTTCTTTGATATACCACTCTAATCTGTCTTTTAAAAATACTAAATTTTGATACTTTTGTGTTTTTACATAAACTACTTTTCGATAAATATCATTTATTTTTACAATCGTTGCATCAGTTGGACCAATTGCTTGTATTTTTTCACCTTGTAATATAGTTTCTTCTTCTATAAAAGTATTACAACGTGTTATCAATTTATTTGCACTAAATTCTAATTTTTGCTCTTGTGACGATGTCAGCCATATCACAAGTAAATTCCAAACAGGTGGATAAAGCAACATTTTACGATATAAAATTTCATATGCATAAAATTTCTCATAATCTTGTTCTTTTGCTGTTACAATTGCATAATGTTCGGGATTATATGTTTGAATCACAACTTCTCCTAACGATTTACCTCTACCTGCACGTCCTGCTGCTTGCGTTAAAAGTTGAAATGTGCGTTCCGATGCATGAAAATCATTTATATGCAATGACATATCGGCTGCTAATATTCCAACTAATGTAACATTAGGAAAATCATGCCCCTTTACAATCATTTGTGTTCCTATTAAAATATCTGCTTCTTGGTTTGCAAATGCTTGCAATATTTGCTCATAACTGTCTTTTGTACGCGTGGTATCAAAATCCATACGAAGCACTCTTGCGTTAGGAAAACGATTTTGAACTAACATTTCAATTTTTTGTGTTCCTGCTTTGAAACCACCTATGTATTTAGAACCACATGACGGACAAATCGTTACGGATTCTTCTTCATATCCACAATAATGACAAATCATTTTTCCATTACTATGTTGACTTAAAGAAACATCACAATGAGGGCATTTTACAACATAACCACAAGCACGACAAGATACAAAGCCTGAAACTCCACGCCTATTTAAAAACAACATAATTTGTTCTTTTTTCGCCAGCCTATCTTCGATTTGCTTTTGCAAATGTGCACTAAAAATAGAACGATTTCCTCTTTTAAGTTCTTTACGCAAATCAATCACTTCACAATGTGGCAATGGTTTTTCTTCCACACGTTCTTTTAATTCCAACAGTTCATAATTTCCCAGTTTGGCTTGATAATAGCTTTCCATGGAAGGTGTTGCAGAACCAAGAATTACACTTGCCCCATTTATACGAGCTCGCTCTATTGCAACTTCTCTGGCATGATAACGTGGTACTGTTTCACTTTTATATGAAGTTTCATGTTCTTCATCTATAATGATAAGTCCCAAATTAGAAAATGGTGTGTACAACGCAGAACGAGGTCCAATTACAATATCAATATCTCCATTTTTCGCTCGTAAAAATTGGTCATAACGCTCTCCTTGTGAAAGTTTTGAATTTATAATAGAAACTCTATCACCAAAACGATTATAAAAACGCATCACAGTTTGATATGTTAGTGCAATTTCAGGAATCAATACAATTGCTTGTTTCCCTTGCTGAAGCGTATACGCAATTAATTCCATATACACTTCTGTTTTTCCACTTCCTGTAACACCTTTTAACAAATACGTTTTTGCAACTCCTTGTTGTATGTTATGAACAATACAATTTACAACTGTCTGCTGTTTTTCATTTAAAATTAAATCATATCCTTTTGTAACAAAATGTTCAATAGGATTTCGATACATTGTTTCGACATTTACTTTTATAACATTTTGTGCTTCTAAACTTTTTATCGTAGTAGAAGAAATATGCAATTTTTGTGTAACAATGGAATATTGTAATGTTTCTTGTAAAATCAATTCTTTTAATAATCGCACTTTTGCTGTATTGCGTTTTTCTTCAAAAAAAACAAGTTGTTTTTGTGCTTCTTCTTTACTTAATAAAAGCTCTATTGTTTTTTTCTGAACTGCTTTTGTCTTTTGTTTTATTGGAATTACTGTCTTTAATGCTTGATTCATCGTTCCACCATAATATTTGCGAATCCAACCTGCTAAAGTAATCAGTTGTGATTCTATCGGAACACTTCCCTGCTTTATTCCGATAATTGCTTTTAAACGTGTAACATCAAACTCTGCTTCATCTGTTAATTCTACAACATATCCTGTTATTTTACGATTTCCAAAAGGAATTTCCACTTGCATTCCTACACAAAGAAATTCTTGCAATTCCTTTGGAATAAAATATTGAAATGTCTTATCTAATTTTTCATGTGAAATATCAACAATGATATTTGCGTATTTTGACAATGGTTTTACCTATGGATTCCTTTCTAATATTTTGTTCAAAACTCATTTGCAAATCTTAGTGCAAAAGTAAAATACACATAAAAATCCCTCTTTTACTCACCACTTAATGTTCTACATAATTGAAATTGTGGATTGTTTATCTGTGTTCAAATCAGGAAACTTTGAATTTTTAACAAATTTCTGCACATCAGATATATATTCTGTCTTATTATATTCCAAAATGAGAAAGATTACAAATAATTTATAGTATAAAAAAATTCAATTACTTCCTAATCAAACAAACAACAAAACCCTGTTTTCCATCAACAGCTTGCTAAAGATACTTACTTTTTTATATTCTTATTATTATCCTAATTCCTATAACATTTCAAAAAAAGAATAAACTTTCATACTATGGAAATACTAAAACTACTTGAGTTTGATAAATATGATACTTTTATAAAAAATAATTGCAAAATATTATTCTTGTTTTCAAAATAGATAATTTGCATTCGTTTTTCTCTATTTTTATATACTATTTTACAAAGTATTGTTAATTATTGAACTTATATTTAATATGATAAGAAATTAAACTTAAGTTTTAATCAATACTTTACATCCTATAACTACGAAAGGATTTTATTTATGAAAAGTAGAAATTTTATTATATGTGGTTTAACAGGTTGGTGTATGGAAATTTTTTTTACTTCTATGGGGTCAGCTCGAAAAAAGGACTGGCATTTAAAAGGACAAAGTTCAGCATGGATGTTTCCAATTTATGGTATGGCATCTTTTTTCGATATCATTACACCTAAAATCCAACATTGGTCGATACTTCGTCGTGGATTTTTATATGGAGTTTTAATTATGAGTGGCGAATACCTCAGTGGAAGTATTTTAAATTCGTTTGGCGTTTGTCCATGGAATTATAAAAATGCCAAATATTCCATCAAAGGAATTGTTCGCATGGACTACTTGCCATTTTGGATGATTGCAGGACTATTTTTTGAATGGATATTAGGAAAATGTAATCAAGCATCTTACCATGTATAACTTTTTTTCTCTACATCATATACCAATAACGGAATTTTTCCACTTTTACGCACATCTCCATCAATATAATAATGACTTTCTCCATCAAAATATACTTCATGATAACTTTCTTGTCCCGAAATACGCGCTGTAGCAGTATGTCCTGCAATGATATCTTTATAAAATTTTCCTGTTGTCCATGGATATTTCCAACACATTTCTTCCGGTGAAGTTTCTGTTTTCCAATTTAACTTTGCATCTTCATTAATTCCCCCATGAACAAAGATTTGTTGCTCTGTTTCATAAAAATAAGGCAAAGATTTTCCCCATTCCAATAAATCCGGATAATTTTTATTAACATATTTTTTTGCTACTTTACTCGCAGATACAAAATAGTTCCATTCTAATAAATGTTCTATTTTTTTCATCTGTTCAGGTGTTAAAAAACTACGAATAGAGATACGGCTTCTATCTCCTCCAAACCATTCCTTACTGTCTTCCTTTTCAAGCCACTCAAAAAACAATAATTCATGGTTTCCTTTTAATACAATTACTTGCTCTGGATATTTTTCTTGCACTTCTTTTATAAATAAAAGTGTTTGGCAACTCTTATGCCCACTATCAATATAATCTCCACAAAAAACTACTTGATTTTCTTTGTTAGACAAATCAATAGATTTCATATTTTCTAATAATAATTCATATTCTCCATGAATATCACTTAATGCATAAATTTTCATATCATTTCCTTCTTCTGTTCTTAATTACTTTCATGTGATTTAGGTAAAAATACTTTATAAACTATTACATAAAACAATAAAAATACTCTAAATTTCTTATTTTCATAGCAAAAATAATATGTTACATTTATTTTTGTTATTTCTATGTTACTTTAATGTGAATCGAGAATAAAAAATAGATATATCTGTATTTACAGATATACCTATTCTTACTCTATAAACTAACGAGAGTTCGATAAGTTACTAAAAATATATGGAAAACATACATTTGATTACAAAATATAACTTTTCCTATTTCATCACTTGAAATAAAAATCAACGCCGTGTATTTCACAATTCATCCCCTACCTATAGAGGATAAAAGACTTCTTGCTCACGGCGTGTTAAAGTTTATAAATCTTTTTCCATATAACTTATTTCTTTTTGTTTTTATTTCTATATTTTTCTTCACAATATTTACAACGATATACTTCTTTAAGTGGGTCTGTAAGTACAAAAATCTGGTCTAATTCCTGTTCAATAGAAGTAATACATCTTGGATTTTTGCATCGAATTACATTTACAACTTCTTTTGGAAGTGTCAATGCTTTTTTCTCTACAATACGGTCACCTTTGATTACATTTACTGTAATATTGTGGTCAATAAATCCTAAAATATCTAAATCAAGTGCATCTAATGGACATTCTACTTTGATAATATCTTTTTTGCCCATTTTACTGCTTTTTGCATTTTTAATAATTGCAACTGCACAATCTAATTTATCTAATTTTAAATCATGATAAATCTGAAGGCTCATTCCTGCTTGAATATGGTCTAATACAAAACCTTCATGAATTCCACTAATATTTAACATAGTTGTTCTCCCTGCCATTTTATTGTAATTGTTAAATAATCTTTTTGGTGGTTGCTTTGAAAAACCTGTTTTTTGTATTTGCATAAAAATTAAACACTAATTCCAAGCAATGTTAAAATAAGTGCCATACGCACATA
>JAFWXB010000070.1 GCA_017523185.1 Lachnospiraceae bacterium
TGGTAGATGCAGATAAATGTTTACTCATAACTCGTGTTCTTCTGCCTAAAATTACCCATGCAAGCAAAGAACCAATAATTGCATTTCCAATTCCAATCCATGTCGAAGCAATTCCATATTTGTAACCAAACTGTCCTGCATAACCAACAAATACAACAGCAGAAAAATAAGACGTTCCATATGCAAAAGCAGTCAGCCACGGACCTACACTTCTTCCACCTAATACGAAATCATTCACATTTGTTGCATGTTTTCTAGAATAAAGACCTACTGCAATCATTGTTGCAAAGAAAACAATCAAAAAAATAACTTTTGTAATCATTACATAAACCTCACATTTTCATTCTATTACTTTTAAACTTTAAAGTGTCGCACTTTAAAGCAATAAAGCCTCTTTATTATACAAAACCCTTGCAAAAATTGCAAGGATTTTTTCAAATTTTTTCTTTTTTTAATAAATATTGGAAATTCATTTTTTATTAGAAAACATTCAAAACTATTTTTAACTATATAATATATATTATTGAAATATCTTTTTTATAAATATATCAAATTTGCATTTCTCACTAATAACTACAATTTGTATAAAAATAGACCATTTGTATTAGAAAATCTATAGCTATTACATAATTCTCAACAACTTCTTCGCATTATTCCCAAGAATATCTTCTTTTTCTTGTTCACGAATTGGCAATTCCTTGATATATTTTATCCCTTTCTTTGCATCACTCCATGGAGAATCTGTTGCAAATAAAATTTTATCTTTATCATGTTTGTTCAATATCTTTAAAAAGATATCCTGCTCAATAAAATCAAAGGTAAATGCAGTATCAAAATATACTTGTTCCCCTGCTAAATATTCATACACCATCTCCCATTGTTTCCAACCTCCATAATGAGCA
The DNA here is from genome assembly GCA_017523185.1 of Lachnospiraceae bacterium. The sequence goes on from JAFWXB010000070.1 coordinate 903, forward strand.
ACTACCATTTTTTGTGGTTTTATCGTATCTAATACTTTTCGCATTTTATCAGGTGGACAATGTACAGGTTCTGGAATACCAATATCAATGCCTGCATGAGTAACAATAATTAAGCCCAACTCATTCGCATATTCTATAATATTCATATAACGTACATCATCAATCATAACACCTTGATAATCCGGATGAAGTTTAATTCCTTGCAAACCTAGTGCTTTAATATCATTCAATTTTGTTTTATAATCTTCACAATCGGGATGAATCCCTCCAAAAGATAATAACTTCCCTCCATAATTGTCATTTACACTTTTTGCAAATGCATTTATACTTTCAAATTGAGAAGGTTTTGTTACAACCGGCAACAATACAGATAAATCTACTCCTGATTGTTCCATAGAAGATATTAATCCATGCAATGTACCATTTGTAGATGCTTTTATCCCTGATTTTTGTTCTAATAAATGAATTGTTTTTGATGCAATTGCATCCGGAAAAATATGTGTATGAAAATCTACTATCATTATTTTGCCTTTCTTATTCTGTCTCTTACATTTTATAAATGACCTACATCACTAAAAAGTAAAAAACTTTTTTCATATTTTATTAAATAAAAAATTGTAGAGCACTATTATTTTTTCAATATCTTTCATTTTTTATACAAGTTTATATAAAGCGTGTTTGAAAAATAACTTTCCAAACACGCTTTTATATACTCTATTTTTTATATTATAATTTATTTGCTTTTGTCAATTTGTTTTCTCTTTTTTACTTTGAAGTGAATAAAACGGAAAGTGATATATACTGCTAATGTTACTATAATTCTCAATATCGTTTGGATTAACTCAAATGAATCATTTGATATTACATCTATAATATACATAGCTATTAAAATTCCCACTAACATAGGTAATTCATTTTTTAATTTTTCTTTCATTTTACTCCTCTTTCATCCATTCATATTATCATGTATCTAAATCAAAAACATAATTTCGAAAAAGTAGTAACTTACTCGCTTAATTCTTTTGCTGCAATTAATTCTACACCTGTTTTTTCTAATACTTCTGCTGCTTTTTCCAAATCTGCTGTTTTAATAACGATAGAAGCATCATCATTTCCCGTTGCAAGTGCATATGTATATTCAATATTGATACCGGCTTTACAAATTTCAGAAAGAAGCACTTGAAGCTGTCCTACCTGATGTGATAATTTTACAGCTAACACTTTTGTAAGCATTGCAGAAAATCCAGCATCTTTTAATGCCTTTTTTCCTTCTTCCGGATTTGATACAATCATTCGAAGTAATCCAAAATCACTAGAATCTGCTAACGATAAAGAAATAATATTGATATTTTTTTGTTTTAAGGTATCAAGTACCTTTTCTAAACGACCTTCTTTATTTTCAATAAATACAGATAACTGATTTACGAACATACAAATTTCCCCCTTTTTTATATTTAGACAAGTTTTCTCTTATCAATTACATGAACTGCTTTACCCATACTTCTTTCAATGGTTTTTGGTTCTACAAGTTTTACTTTTACTGCTAAACCAATTGCCTGCTGAATCACATGTGCAATCTTCTTTGTTAAGTTTTCAAGTTCACCAATCTTATCTGAGAAGAATTTTTCATCTACTTCTACTTGTACTTCTAAGATATCCAAATTATTTACACGGTCTACTACCATCATATAATGTGGTGATGCTTCACCCATTTCTAATAATGCTGCTTCAACCTGAGATGGGAATACATTTACACCACGGATAATTAACATATCGTCAGAACGTCCTATGAATCTGCTGATTCTTGCAAAA
>JAFWXB010000071.1 GCA_017523185.1 Lachnospiraceae bacterium
GGTAGCACCGGGAAGCCCAATCAATGAAGCATTTGATGCAAATGATATCAAATAATGTGACTTCAAAAGATAAGAAAAATACATAGAATGTATGTGCTTTTGAAATTTTGAATTACAATAAATGAAAGGAAATAGGAAGACAATGAGCAGAGTATATAATTTTTCAGCAGGTCCGGCCGTATTACCGGAAGAAGTATTACGTGAAGCAGCAGAAGAAATGATGGATTATAGAGGATGTGGAATGTCCGTAATGGAAATGAGCCACCGTTCTAAAGTATATGACCAGATTATTAAAGAAGCAGAAGCTGATTTAAGAGATTTAATGAATATTCCGGATAATTACAAAGTATTATTTTTACAGGGTGGTGCATCACAGCAGTTTGCAGCAGTACCAATGAACCTTATGAAAAATAAAAAAGCAGGATATGTAATTACAGGACAATGGGCAAAAAAAGCATATCAGGAAGCAAAAATGTATGGAGAAGCAGTAGAACTTGCATCTTCAGCAGATAAAACATTTGCTTATATTCCGGATTGTAGCGATTTACCAATCACAGATGATATGGATTATGTATATATTTGTGAAAATAATACTATTTATGGTACAAAATTTAAAACATTACCGGATACAAAAGGAAAAGATTTAGTAGCAGACGTTTCTTCTTGTTTCTTATCTGAACCGGTAGATGTATCTAAATATGCAATTATTTATGGTGGTGTACAGAAAAATATTGGACCTGCAGGTGTTGTAATCGCAATTATTCGTGAAGATTTAATTACAGATGATGTACTTCCGGGCACACCAACCATGTTAAAATACAAAACACAAGCAGACAATGATTCTCTTTACAATACACCACCATGCTATGGTATTTACATCTGTGGTAAAGTATTCAAATGGATTAAAAACATGGGTGGTCTTGAAGTAATGAAACAGAAAAATGAAGAAAAAGCAAAAATTCTTTATGATTTCTTAGATGAGAGCAAAATGTTTAAAGGAACAGTTGCAAAAGAAGACCGTTCCCTTATGAATGTACCATTTGTAACAGGTAATGACGAATTAGATGCAAAATTTGTAAAAGAAGCAAAAGCAGCAGGCTTCGAAAACTTAAAAGGACATAGAAGTGTAGGTGGTATGCGTGCATCTATCTACAACGCAATGCCAAAAGAAGGCGTAGAAAAATTAGTTGCATTTATGAAAGAATTTGAAGCAAATAACTAGGAGGCAGATATGTTTAAATATGCTTGTTTAAATCCAATTGCACAAGTAGGATTGGGATTTTTCGCAGAAGGATATGAAAAAGTAGATAATGTAAATGATGCAGATGCTGTACTTGTAAGAAGTGCATCTATGCATGATATGAAATTAGATGAAAATGTGCTTGCAGTTGCAAGAGCCGGTGCAGGTGTAAACAATATTCCTTTAAATGATTATGCAGACCAAGGGGTTGTTGTATTTAATACTCCGGGTGCTAACGCAAATGGTGTAAAAGAACTTGTAATTGCAGGTATGCTTTATGCATCTCGTGACGTAGTAGGTGGTATTGATTGGTGTTTGTTAAACAAAGATGACCCAAATATTGCAAAAACAGCAGAAAAAGAAAAGAAAAACTTCGCAGGAACAGAAATTTCAGGTAAGAAACTCGGTGTTATCGGTCTTGGTGCAATTGGTGTATTAGTTGCAAATGCAGCAACACATATGGGAATGGAAGTATATGGATATGACCCATACATTTCCGTAAATGCAGCATGGAGTCTTTCTCGTTCTGTAAAACACATTAACAGCGTAGAAGAAATTTACAGAGAATGTGATTTTATTACAATTCATGTACCACTTTTAGATTCTACAAAGAAAATGATTAATGCAAATGCAATTTCCATGATGAAAGAAAATGCAATTGTACTTAACTTTGCAAGAGATTTACTTGTAGATGAAGAAGCTATGGTAAAAGCATTAGCAGAAGGAAAAATCAAACACTATGTATCCGATTTCCCAAATCCAACAACAGTTGGTGTAAAAGGTTGTATCGTAACTCCACACCTTGGAGCATCTACTGCTGAATCAGAAGATAACTGTGCAATTATGGCTGTTCGTGAAATTCGCGACTATTTAGAAAATGGAAATATTGTTCACTCTGTAAACTTCCCGGATTGTAGCATGGCTGCTTGTATGGGTGAAGGCAGAATTGCAATTTTACATAAAAATATGAAAGGTATGATTAGCCAATATGCAACCGTTTTAGGTGATGCAGATATTAACGTATCCGATATGACAAATAAAGCAAAAGGCGATTATGCATACTCTTTAATTGACGTTGATTCTCCGGTTACAGATGAAGTAGTTGAAAAATTGAGAAATATCGAAGGTGTATTAAGAGTAAGAATGATTAAATAACGTGAGTTCGATAATCAAAATATTTTATGAAAATTGCATATAAAACCATAGAAATATATTATAAAAGTTATATTTTAATAATTAAATTTATGATTTTAATATATTTTTATCAATTTGTCGAACTCACGTTA
>JAFWXB010000072.1 GCA_017523185.1 Lachnospiraceae bacterium
ACAGATGCAGCAGAACTTGAAAAATTAGAAAAATTCTTAGATGATGCAGAAGTACAGAATCAGGTACTGGCAATTAAAGCTGATAAAAAACATGCATTAAAAGAATATCTTGCAAAAACACAAGGTTTAGAATTAAATGCAGATTCTATTTTTGATATTCAGGTAAAACGTCTCCATGAATATAAGAGACAGCAGATGAATGCACTTTATGTAATTCACAAATATTTAGAAATTAAAGATGGCAAGAAACCTGCTACACCAATTACGGTATTATTTGGTGCAAAAGCAGCTCCTGCTTATACAATCGCAAAAGATATTATTCATTTAATTCTTTGCTTACAGGAAATCATCAACAATGACCCGGAAGTAAGCCCATACTTAAATGTATTTATGGTAGAAAACTACAATGTAACACTTGCAGAAAAATTAATTCCTGCTTGTGACATTTCTGAACAGATTTCTCTTGCCTCTAAAGAAGCATCAGGAACAGGTAACATGAAATTTATGTTAAATGGTGCAGTTACACTTGGTACTATGGACGGTGCAAACGTAGAAATCGCAGAACTTGTAGGCGAAGATAATATTTATACATTTGGTGAAGCTTCAGAAACTGTTATTGAAAGATATGCAAGAGGAGATTATTACTCCAAAGGCTATTATGAAAATAACGAAAACTTAAAACGTGCTGTAGACTTTATCGTAAGTGATACTGTTAAGAATGTAGGAAATTGCGAAAACTTAGAAAGACTTTATCACGAATTATTAAATAAAGACTGGTTTATGACATTCCCTGATTTCGAAAATTATGTAGAAACAAGAGAAAAAGCATATGCAGATTATGAAGATAGAAGTGCATGGGCAAGAAAGATGTTAGTAAACATCAGCAAAGCAGGATTCTTCTCATCAGATAGAACAATTGCTCAATATAATGAAGATATTTGGAAATTAAACTAATTAGATAAATAGATAGAATAGGAACTAATCAATAGTTCAAAAAACTTAATCCTTTTGAGTTATAATTTGGAACTACCCCCAATCAGTTTCAAATTTTAACTAATATATTTACCTTCCCTTTCCCTTTTTTGGTGCCACTTTAGGTGGCACCTGTTTTTTATATTTTAGGAAATTGGTTCATTTTATTGTATATATAATATAACAATTTATAAAATTAGTAAGAAAATTATGAATTTTTTATTTTTTGACAACTTTGTCCATTGACATAGTTGAAATAATAGTTTTACTATAAAAAATATAGATATTAAAGAAATTTTATTTTTGACAAAATAAATGGATATTTTTTATTTTAAATAGAACTGTGGAAAGGAAGTGAATAAATATGAAAGGAAAAAATTTTGAGAGTAGATATTTAATAACAAGATTATTTTCTACAGATTATTTTCATTATTATTCAAGTCCGGCTTTTTTTTCAGCATATTTTTTTCCATTTGTTGCATTTGGAAAAAATAGAGCTTATTTAGATAGTGAATTTAATGAAAAATTAAATAATATTAAAAAGAATAAACATGGTAATTTTTATAATTATGCGACACAAGGATTTGGCAATGTTGCTTTTTGTGAATCACTTATCACATTTTCTTATTTTTATAATAAATTGTGCTCTTATGAAAAAGATGCAAACAAGTATTTTAAAAAACAATTACAAATAATTGGACTTGAGTCCAAAATTATGAGAGATGATATAGAATATGTGTTATCAAAAGAAGATTTATTATTAAAACGTGATATGCTTGTTCCAGAATATATTAAGTTACAATTAAAAAAAGATTTAGAAATACATGAAAATAAATATGTACTTGCTGAATTATTATTTTATATTGTAACAGAGAATCATATTCTTCCGAATGTAATACAAGAAAAAAGTGTATATTTGATTGATAAATTAAATTTATCTGAAAATTTACAATTACCAAATGTTTTTTTAGGATTTAGAAGAACAGTTGATGGTGATATAGAAAAATTACAATTAAGACTTTTAGAAGCTACTACAATTCAGATTTTATGTTTAAATGGAGTAACATTATTTGATAAAGAAGATTCGATGATGCTTCGAAATTTATTTGAGAAGAATCGCAATCTAAAAATGGAAGTAATCATTTCTCAAAAAGAAAGTGAATTTTATTTAGATGCTAGCGAATATCAAATGAACTATGAACATTTAACGATGTCAAAAATTGAATTAGGGTATAAAGTATTGATACAATTAGATAATGAAAGAAAATTATTGAATAATAATAGGATATTTATTAAGACAACAGATAAAAATATACCATATTCATTATTTATTGTTCAATTTAATAAAAGAGAATTTGATTATATAAAAGTAGATTTGTATAGTCCTTTTATTAGAGATAATAATGACAGACCTAGTATGTATATATTTCGAGATACAAATATAGAACTATTTGAGCATTTTAGACAAGTATTTGATTCTGCATGGAAAAGTGACAGATATTCAAAGTTTTATCAATAATGAGGTAAAATTATGACAGTTGATATGTTAAATGAATATCAGAAAAATTATACAAGATTGTTAAAAGAAAATAATACATCTATTATGCGTTCATATATTCATACTGAAATTAAACCAATAAAAGATGAAAATAATAAATGTTTTTCTTATTTTCAAGGAAAAACAGGTTATTGTTGGTTAGTTGCTGCACTTCAATGTATTTCTATGTATCATGAAAAGAAAAATGGAATAAAAGAAATTTTTGATTTAAATCGATTAATCTTTTTTGACAAACTAGAAAAAGCAAATATGTTTTTTACATTGATTTTAGATAATATGGATAATGATATCGAAAGTCCTATCAATGATTATGTTTTAAAAAATGCTATGAGTGATAAAGGACAATGGAGCATGGCTTGCAATTTAATAAAAAAATATGGTTTAACTCCTTTACCAAAAGCAAAAGATTTTGGTATTAGAAGTACACACGAGTTAAATGCATGTATTTCATATTTGATGCGAATATATGCACTTGAGATTCGAAACCAAATAGATAATAAAGATTTTGAAAAGGTATTACAAACAAAACAAATGGCAATGCAAAAAATATATAATATGCTAATGGATTTTTATGGAATTACTTGTGAGCTTATAATTTATAATGATAAGGAAATGACACCACAGGAATATTTTAAAAAAATTGTACAATTTCCTTTAGAGGACTACATTAGTATTTGTGTTGATGATAAGGAATGCTATATTGAATATGAAATAGAATATGATGGTAATATTTATGAAGAATCTAAAAATAAATTTCTAAAGTTACCTAATTATACTTTTGAACAACTTATAGAGAATCAAATAATGTTAGATGGTTTTTGTTGGTGTTCTATTGATGCAGGAAAGTTTTATATAAAGAGGAAAAAGATGTTAGATGATTCTGTATTTGATTTAAAAATTTTTTTTAATAATGAGAAATTGATTAAATTGAATAGAGATATTATTTATCGCTATCATATCGGACATATGACACATGCAATAGTTTTGTATAAGGCATCAGAAGAAAACATTATGTTTTATGATAGTGCTTATACAGAAAATTCAGGAAGTGAGTGTTGTATGAGTCGTTCATGGTTTGAAAAATTTTTATTTCAAGGAGTGATACATAAAAATCTTCTTCCAAAAAATATTCAAATTACAACAAAAAAAGTAACTCCTTGGGATTTTTTTAGCTTATAAAAAGTGAGGAAATACAAAGGTGAATAGAAATGACATTATTAGCAAGTTAAGACTTGATTATTATAGTGAAAGATATTGTTTTGCAGTTGCATATATATTAACAATGATAAATAAAAATAAAATATTATTTCCATGTTTGGAATTGCCAATAACTACAGTATGTACGTTATGTTGTGAAAATTGTTCAAATTTAATGCAGTATTATGAATATCCATATATATTGTCTACTGAAAATGTTTTAAATAATTTAGATAAACTAGTTAATTCTATAGATGGTATAT
>JAFWXB010000073.1 GCA_017523185.1 Lachnospiraceae bacterium
CTATGCTTACACCGGATGTTATCGTTGTAGACCCACCACGCAAGGGTTGTGACCAAGCATGTTTGGACACTATGCTTAAGATGCAGCCAAAGCGTATCGTATATGTAAGTTGTGATTCGGCGACTTTAGCAAGGGATTTACGAATACTTTGTGATGGTGGATATGAGATAGGAAAGATACGAGTTTTCGACCAGTTTGCACACACCGGACATACAGAAACAATTTGCCTTTTGCAGAAGATTTAAATCTATCTCTTTTAATAGGATTAGAAATATTTTAAATGTTATAAATAGCTTAAGCGACACTCTTTTTATAGGAGTGTCGCTTTTCATTATTTTCCATCAATTAAATATCCATAATCTACACCAAAAATTTCCACAAAGGCTTTTAATTCCATATCCGTTACATAACGTTTATTCGTTTCAATTCGGGTGATGACATTTTTATCGATATCATAGCCGGCGAGTTGTAAGGAATGAGCTAAAGCTCTTTGTGACATACCATGTTCTTTTCTTAATTCAATAAGACGTTGATTGATTAAATTTTTACCACCTTCGGGTGTTCTTAGCTTTTGCATAATTTATCCTCTGTAAATTTGTCATAACAGTTCAGCCTTTGGTTGATTGTTATGATTTGTCTCATTTTTAGCTCCATTTTTATTGATTTTAAAATAGTTTCTAGTTATAATCGGTTGTAAAAGTGAGACAAAAGGAAAAAATTGGAAAGTTCTTATCTTTTAAGAATGTATCTATTACGAAAGAATTTATGGAAGAAATCAAAGGACGTAACAGGCAGATATATGAAAAATATTTAGATGGGGAAAAATACGCAGATTTAGCGAAAGAATATTCACTTACCATTTCTCGCATCAAAGAGATTTGCCGAAAGGAAGAGCAAAGAGAAATGAATCAGGAAAATACTGTTTATCAATTATTGATGCAATTATGTACAGATGAAAAATTTGTAAACAGAACTTTTACGGTACTAAATAGAATCGGTGCTGTTACGGAAGAAGAATTTTTAAAGTTGGATAGGAATATTTTGAAAAAAACACGAAATTGTGGTTTGGCTATGGAAGAACTCATTATTAAGGGGAAAAATATTTTGGAAAGTCGTTTATTTTAAATGTAATTCTCATATAAGATGTCGGACATATAACGAATAACTATCATTATTAATTTTCAATAAAAAGAATTGCTGTATAATTGACAGATAATTCAAAAAATGTATGATTAATTGAAAGGTACTATATGGAGCCGGGGTTTGCATATAGTACAAATATATGTTTGAAAGGAAGTATTGGGGTATGTTCGAAAAACTAAAACAGATGAGAATTTTAAAGAGACTGAAAACCAGTTCTATGATTACAGCAGGGCTTGCAAGTATTGCAGCACTTGTTGCGACAATTGCGTTGTTTTATATGGGTGGTCAGTACAATCATGCATTGACCTATTATGCGTTTCCACAAGGTACTTTAGGATTGGCGATGAAAGAGTTGGCAGATATTCGAAGTGCGACGCGAGGTGCAGTTGGATATGAAAGACAAGACCGTATTGATAAAATGCTGGAATATCATGAAGCAGCAGAAATAGCATTAAAGAATGCTTTGCCTGCGATTGAAGCAACGATTGTAACAGATATCGGACGTGAATCTTATAATGAAATCGTAGAAAAAGTAGAAGCATATTTGGAAATTGATGCAAAAGTGATTGAACTCGGTGCAACGACGGATCCTGAATTAAAAAAACAGGCAGAAGACCTTGTATTTTCAGATATGGTTCCGGCCTATGCAGAAGCAGCATTTGCAGCATTTATGGATGCAAATATTGCACTTGGAGATGATACGCAATCAAGTCTTCAGATATTACAAAATATTTTAACGATTGTTGTCATTGTATGTATTGGTATATCTGCATTTGTAGCAATTAGAATTGGCACTATGATAGCTCATGGTATTGCAAAACCATTGGAAGAACTCGGCGAACGTATGACGACATTTGCAGAAGGTGATATTTCTTCTCCATTTCCGAAATACGAATATAATGACGAAGTTGGTGATATGCTCAAATCCGTAACATCAGCCACAGAAAAACTTTCTTTGATGGTAAACGATTTGGAATCTCTTTTAGAAGATATGTCTAATGGTAACTTTAGAATTAAGACTTCTTGTGAAGAAGCATATGTAGGTGATTTCAACACATTATTAATGGGAACAAGAAAAACACTTCGCCAGATGGACGCTACTTTAAAAGAAGTGCGTGGTGCTTCTGGAATGGTATTGGCAGGAGCCGGCAATTTGGCAGAAGCAGCACAG
>JAFWXB010000074.1 GCA_017523185.1 Lachnospiraceae bacterium
AATAAGATACTTGCAACGATATATGTTACAAATAATACGATTGCAACAAATTTCCATATCTTTCTTTCGTTTCTCATTTTTTTCTCCTGTAATAAAATAAATGACCTTTTACAGCATCTGTTCTATCTTTGTCTTAACCAATTCAAATGCCACATCATTCATACCACTATTAATCACAATATCTGCCATATATTTTGTCGGCTCTACATAAATATAATGCATTGGTTTTACTGTTTCCAAATATTGTCTTGCAATATCTTCCACATCTCGCCCTCGTTCTTTTACATCACGCACAACACGTCTTAAAATTCGCTCATCGGCATCTGCTTCTACGAATATTTTAATATCCATCAAATCACGCAATTGGGAATTTTGCAAAGCTAAAATTCCCTCTAACAACATTACCTTTTTCGGCTCTATCATAACAGTTTTATTCGAGCGATTATGTTGAGTATAATCATACACAGGACATTCAATAGCCTCTCCATTGCGAAGTGCTTTCAGATGTTCAATTAAAAGGTCTGTTTCTAATGCTTCTGGTGAATCATAATTTACTTTTTTACGTTCTTCAAACGGAACTTCATCCTGTCTTTTGTAATAATTATCAAAATAAATGACTGCTACCTGGTCTTTAAATGCTTCCTTAATTCGATTTGTAAATGTGGATTTTCCCGAACCCGTTCCTCCTGCAATTCCAATAATGGTACATTCCATACGATATGCCTCCTTTATCATACGATACTTTTATTATGTTCTTTTACATACAATCTGCTTTATGTCTTATGTTAACTGTTCACAATGAACAAATAACAAGAAAAATCCCTGTAAAATTTATTTAACAAGTGGATTTTCACCTGCAACATTTATATTTGCTTATATACAATAACTATTTTCTCTTTTTCATCTGTATTTCTACTTTCTCACTTCCTTTTTCAGTTTCATGAATGGTAACACTTTCTTGCATAAGTTCCATTTTACACACTCTATTTATAATATGCAAGGAAAAGATTATATAAAAAACAGTTCAAAAGTAACTACTTTTAAACTGTTTTTATAAAACTCAATATCATATTTTTATTTCTTATTTAACAAAATCAAGAAAATCCCACACTTTAAATGCGTAGAATATTAAGTGGTGGTAGGAGGAATTTGCCATAGGCATATGTTCTCACTAAGTTCGCACGACACTTCGTTTGTGCTTACTACACCTCAGAAACCTATTTTATACTTGCCTTTTCATGGAATTATTTACATTTTAATATCATTTACACAAGTTCTCGTTCTGCCATATCAAGTGCACTTGCAATTACGGCATCCATATCATAATATTTATATTCACCAAGACGACCGCCAAAAATAATCTGTTTTTCTTCATCAGCAAGTTTCTTATACTCTGCATATAATGCACCATTTTTCTCATCATTTACAGGATAATATGGTTCATCTCCAACTTTCCATTCGGAACTGTATTCACGACTAACGACTGTTTTTGGTAAATCATTTCCCTCTGCATCCTTGCCAAACTCAAACCATTTATGCTCAATAATACGAGTATATGGTGATTCGCTATCTGTATAATTTACAGCTGCATTTCCTTGGAAGTTTGGCATATCAAGCACTTCTGTTTCAAAACGTACGGAACGATATTCCAATGCTCCCAATTGATAATCAAAATAAGCATCAATCGCACCTGTATAAACTACTTTTTCTGCCATTGCATCATATTCTGCCTTGTGTTCCAAATAGTCCACACCAAGTTTTACTTCAATACCATCTAACAGATTTGCTACCATTTTTGTATAACCACCTACTGGAATACCCTGATACAACGCATTAAAGTAATTGTTATCAAATGTCAAACGAACCGGGAGACGTTTGATGATAAATGCCGGAAGTTGGTCACATGGTCTGCCCC
>JAFWXB010000075.1 GCA_017523185.1 Lachnospiraceae bacterium
ATAAATGGAATACGTCCTTCAATTGCTGCGATATGAGCAACCGGTGTTAAGTCCATAACTTCCTGTACAGATGATTCACAAAGCATAGCACAGCCTGTCTGACGGCAAGCATATACGTCTGAGTGGTCACCAAAAATGTTTAATGCGTGAGTAGCTACACAACGAGCAGATACGTTAAATACACCTGGAAGTCTTTCACCAGCAACCTTGTAAAGGTTAGGAATCATAAGTAAAAGACCCTGTGATGCTGTAAATGTTGTTGTTAATGCACCAGCTGTTAAAGAACCATGTACAGTACCTGCTGCACCTGCTTCAGACTGCATTTCAGTAACTTGAACTGTCTGTCCGAAAATATTCTTTCTTCCTGCTGTTGCCCATTCATCTGTTGCTTCTGCCATTACAGATGATGGTGTGATTGGATAAATCGCTGCAACGTCTGTGTATGCGTATGATACATGAGCTGCTGCATGATTTCCATCCATAGTTTTCATTGAACGTTTCATGGTTATCTCCTCCTAATATATAAATGTTCAAAATTGATGACATAATTCTTATTGCCGAACCCTAACGGCATGTGTACAATGTCCTTACTAATAATATAGAAGTTTTGCTCTAAAAAAGCAAGTAATTTCACAAAATTTTTTTGTATTTTTTACTAATCTCTTACCAAAAATTCAAAAATACTTGCAAAATATAGCTAATTGTACAAAATAATCGACATTTTCTATCGACAAATAGCACAAATCACCATTTGATATGATTATAACATAAAAAAACAGAAATTCATATAGGAAATGAAAACCATTTTTGCACTTGATTTTTCTACCAAATGTGTGTATAGTAGGAAATCAAGGGAAAACAAAGATAGTTATAAAACTATAATTGTAGAATATTTTAGTAATCAAAACTAAACATTCTTTTTTCTATGTATCAAAATCTTTTTGGCTATAATGACATTAAAACAGAAAGGAAAAACTATGATTAGTGCAAATAATATTACATTACGACTTGGAAAAAAGGCACTTTTTGAAGAAGTAAATATCAAATTTACTGAAGGAAACTGTTATGGTTTAATCGGAGCAAATGGTGCCGGAAAATCCACCTTTTTAAAAATTTTATCCGGACAATTAGAACCTACAAATGGTGATATTGTAATCACACCGGGACAACGTCTTTCTTTCTTACAACAGGACCACTTTAAATACGACCAATTCCCTGTATTAGATACTGTTATCATGGGAAATCAGCGTCTTTATGATATTATGAAAGAAAAAGAAGCGATTTACATGAAAGAAGATTTCACAGACGAAGATGGTATTCGTGCAAGTGAATTAGAAGCAGAATTTGCTGATATGGACGGTTGGAATGCAGAATCTGATGCTGCTACACTTTTAAACGGACTTGGTATTGAAACAGAAGAACATTATACCATGATGGCAGACCTTCCTGGTGCATTAAAAGTAAAAGTTCTTCTTGCTCAGGCATTATTTGGTAATCCTGACATTCTTCTTTTGGACGAACCTACAAACCATTTAGATTTAGATGCAATTGCATGGTTAGAAGAATTCTTAATCAATTTTGAAAATACTGTTATTGTGGTATCGCATGACCGTTATTTCTTAAATAAAGTTTGTACACATATTGCAGATATGGATTATGGCAAAATCCAGCTTTATGCCGGTAACTATGATTTCTGGTATGAATCCAGTCAGTTAATCGTTCGCCAAATGAAAGAAGCAAATAAGAAAAAAGAAGAAAAAATCAAAGAATTACAAGAATTTATTTCTCGTTTCTCTGCAAACGCTTCCAAATCCAAACAAGCAACATCTCGTAAACGTGCTTTAGAAAAAATTCAGCTTGATGAAATTAAACCATCCAGCCGTAAATATCCATATATTGACTTCCGTCCAAATCGTGATATCGGAAATGAAGTTCTTACAGTAGAAGGAATTTCAAAAACAATTGATGGTGTAAAAGTATTAGATAATATTTCTTTCATTGTAGGTCGTGAAGATAAAATCGCTTTCGTAGGTGGAAATGAACTTGCAAAATCAACACTTTTTAAAATCCTTGCAGGTGAAATGGAACCGGACGAAGGTCATTATAAATGGGGTGTAACTACAAGTCAGGCGTACTTCCCTAAGGATAACACAAAGGAATTCGACAA
>JAFWXB010000076.1 GCA_017523185.1 Lachnospiraceae bacterium
ACCTACCATCTTGTCGTAGCGACCACCACCACCACAAGCTGCTCCAAGCTCCGGCATGGAAATTTCAAAAATAGTACCTGTATAGTAGCTCATACCACGCACTAAGGTTGGGTCGAACACAAGTTTGAAATCTGCTGTTTTTGTTGCATTTACGGCAGTTGCAATTTCTGTCATATTTTTTACAACTTCTGCATCTAAATATTCACCTAAAGTATCTGCCAAAAATGCAACACCTTCTGCCACTTCTTTTTTATCTTCTAATACTTCAAATAATCCTAAATACTTATCAATAGAGCCTTTTTCATATCCGTTTGCTTCAAGTTCTTTCGCACAGCCTTCTGTACCAATCTTATCCATTTTATCTAAAGTAATAAACACGCTGTCATAATCTTCTTCCGAAAATCCACAATATGCTGCCATAGCTTTTAAAATACGACGTTCATTGATACGAATTTCAAAGTTTTTAAAGCCAAGCTTTCCAATAGTTGTAGTTGTTGCTGTAATTAACTCAATTTCTGCAAGATTACTTGGTTCACCTAAAATATCAATATCGCATTGTGTAAACTGGCGATAACGTCCTCGCTGTGGTCTGTCAGCTCTCCAAACACTTCCAATCTGTAATGCTTTAAAAGGACTTGGAAGATTATTTGCATTATTCGAATAAAAACGAGTAAGTGGTACAGTTAAATCATAACGCATACCAAAATCTACAACGTCTGCTTGTTCTTTTGCTGTTTCTAAATTTAACTTTTCCCCACGTTTTAATACTTTAAAAATTAATTTTTCATTTTCTCCACCTTGTTTATTGCTCAAATTCGCAATATTTTCCATACAAGGAGTTTCAATTGGAGTAAATCCAAAACTGCGATATGTTTCTTTGATTACACTTGTTACATAATCACGAATTTCCATCTCAGCCGGTAATATATCTTTCATGCCATTAACTGGCTTTTTGCTTAACGCCATCCTATTTCCTCCATTTTGTTCATTTTTCTGCGTATCATTTCATCAATACGCTCTAAGTAATTTTTTACATCTTTTACGTTTTCCACACGCTCAATACGTCTGCTTCCGTCCGAATTACATTCAGGCAATACAAACTTTGTTGTAGCACCTGCACCAAGTGCCATTATAGTCTGTTTTTCTTCCATAATCAAGATATTATATACACCTGCTTTGCCTAATTTTGCATATCCTACATTTTCCATATTTCCTGCCATACCTTTTTGACGATATAAATAATATGGATATAGTCCCATTTCTTTACAATATTTGGCACAAAGGTCCATATGTTCTTGGGTGTTAATCATTTGCATATCTTTATAATGGTCTTTGAAAATATTCAAACGTGCTGCTCTCTTAATTGCAAGCGAATGAATCGTAATATTATCCGGATTCAATGCTTTTAACTGTTCCATGGTACTTCGAACATCTTCAATATCTTCTTTTGGAAGTCCCATAATCAAATCCATATTGATATTGTCAAAACCAAGTTCTCTTGCAATACGAAAACTTTCTACAATCTGTTCTACCGTATGACGTCTTCCAATTAAATCTAAAGTTTCTTGTTTCATGGTTTGTGGATTGATGGAAATTCGGTCAATGCCATATTTGCGAAGAACTGCTAATTTTTCTCTTGTAATCGAATCCGGTCGACCTGCTTCTACGGTAAATTCCACACAATGCTGTAAATCAAAACTGCATTTGATTTTTCGAATCAATCGTGCTAACTGCTTATCATTTAAAGTTGTTGGTGTTCCTCCACCAATATAAATGGAATTTAATTTTTTATGATAAAATTTCTCTGCTGTAAAATCTATCTCTTTTTCCAAAGCATCTAAATATGCATCTACCTGCTTACTCCAAACTGCAAGTGGATAGGAAGTAAATGAGCAATATAAACAAGTGCTTGGACAAAATGGAATCCCAATATAAAGACTATATCCGGTTTCATAATCTATTTTTTCTAATAGTTTTTTTTCTCTTTTTGCAATATCTATGGACAATTTAATTTTTTCATCTGTCGCAAGATAAGTTTCTTTCATATAAGAAGCAATTTCGCTATCCGAATATCCTTCTTCCATCAATTTCATTGGAATTTTTGTAGGGCGAATCCCTGTCAATGTTCCCCAAGGAAGTTCTTTTTGCAATCCTTTTTTCAATAAATCATATAAATTTTGTTTTAGAGCATTTTTTGTCGCTTTCCTATCATTTGCATCAACAGAAAATGTAACAGCATTTTCTGTTATATCATTTTGCTTCTTCCAAATAATAGAAATTGCATTATAATCGTCTTTTTGTTTTATATAATTAATATAAAATACATGAGAAGCCCTTTGAAAAAATTCTGCTTCTTCCATATCTCCATGGATTTCTCTATGTGTACAAGCAACATTTTTTCCTTCTACTTCTGATTTTTCACAAGTATAATACATTTCTACATCTTCTTTTGGAAAAAATGCTTTTATCAAAGAATGTACATCATATTCAAATTCAGGTTTATTAAAATTTACAATTATCATAAATACGGATTATACATCCTTTCTCTTTCAATGGTAGTGATATCATTATGTCCCGGATAAACCGTTGTATGTTCCGGTAATGTCATAAGTTTATCTTTGATGGAACGCACAATTTTTGACATACTTCCTCCCGGAAAATCCGTTCTGCCTACGGACTGTGCAAATAAAGTATCTCCGGAAAAAACAACTTCTTCATATGGTAAATAATAACAACAGCCACCTGCTGTATGTCCCGGTGTATGGAATACGCGAATATGAAATCCTGCTAAATCCAGTTCCTGTTCATCTTTTACAAATACATCTGCATGATAAACTTCATCACGTCGCACCATCCAACTTACATTTGCCATTGGGTCTTCTAATGTATCTTTTTCTGATTCATGTGCATAAATTGGAATGTTAAAAATAGTTGCAAGTTCTCCTGAAGCAGCAGCATGATCGAAATGTCCATGTGTTAAAAGAATTGCTATCGGCGTCAATCCTTCTTGTTTGATACGGTCTGCAAGCTGCTTTGCAGATGCTCCCGGGTCTACAATTAAACATTCTTGTGTATCTGTATTCATTAACACATAGCAGTTAGTTTGTACTTCACCAACCACATAGTGATTTACTTTTAATTTGCCCATTTTGGTTTTCTCTCTTTCTATAATAAAACTATAAAATTATATAAGAACCACCTTAGCCAGTGGTTCTTTCTATTTCCAGTATATTATCAATCTGACGAAGACGTTCTATCAGACTATTAATTTCATGTCTGCCTTTTGTATTAAAAGACACTTCCATTGTAGCAATGCCTTGTTTACTTGTTTTCGAATGGATTCCTACAATATTGATATCACGTTCTGCAAATACGCGTGAAACCTCTACTAAAAGACCTGCTTTATCATTACAAAAAATCTTAATTTCTGTATAGTAATCTCCTAATTCTTCTATTTCAGCGTCAGCTTGCCATTCTGCTTCAATCAAACGTGTTCTTTCAATATCAGAAAGACTCAAAACATTCGTGCAATCCGTTCTATGAATAGAAACTCCACGTCCTCTTGTTACAAATCCAATAATTTCATCTCCCGGAACAGGACTGCAACATTTTGAAAAATGAACAGCCATATCATAAAGTCCTTTTACAATAATGCCACTTCTTGACTTTTTCTTCTGTGTTTGCTGTTTATTTTCATTAATATTTTCCAAAACATCTGCATCTGTCTGTGGTACAATATGGTCTTTTTTGTATTCTTCATACATACGATTGACAACTTGACCTTCTTTTAATCCACCATGACCAATAGTTGCAAGACACGCATTCCACTCATGGAAACCATACTTACGCAATACTTTTTCCTGATATTCCGGTTTATTAATCTCATTAAAAGGAATGGACTTCATTTTTGCATAGGATATAATAAGTTCTTTTCCTTTTAAGATATTTTCTTCTTTAAATTCACTTCGGAACCATTGATTAATCTTATTTTTAGCTTGTGTACTTCTTACAATATTCAGCCAATCTCGACTTGGACCTCTTGAATTTTGCGAAGTAACAATTTCAATTTGGTCTCCATTTTTAATAACATAATCAATTGGCACAAGTTTTCCATTGACACGAGCACCGACCATTTTATTACCAACAGCAGAATGAATACTATATGCAAAATCAATTGGTGTAGAGCCTTTTTGTAAATTTTTTACTTCGCCTGTTGGCGTAAAGCAAAATACCGTATCAGAGAATAAATCTAAATCACTCTTTAAAAGGCTCATAAATTCTCGATTATCTGATAAATCTTGTTGCCACTCTAAAATTTGACGTAACCAACTCAATTTTTCTTCTGCACTTACCGTCATAGAAGTTGCATTGCCATTGTTTGCTTCTTTATATTTCCAATGGGCTGCAATTCCATATTCAGCAGTACGATGCATATCAAAGGTACGAATTTGAATTTCAAATGGTTGCCCACTCGGTCCAATTAATGTTGTATGAAGGGATTGATACATATTTGGTTTTGGCATAGCAATATAATCTTTAAAACGTCTTGGAATTGGCATATATTTTGCATGCATAATACCAAGTACCGCATAACAATCACTAATGGAATTTACAATAATACGAATAGCAAATAAATCATAAATCTGGTCAATTGTCTTATCCTGATTTACCATTTTCTTATAAATACTAAAGAAATGCTTTGCACGACCTGAAATTTCTGCTTTGATATTTGCTTCTTCTACTTGTTTACGAACCATATCTGCAAGGCTTTGAATATATTCTTCTCGAATTTCTTTACGAATTGCTACTTTTTCTACTAAATCATAATAGGCTTCCGGTTCTAAATATTTTAAAGACAAATCGTCTAATTCTATTTTAATTTTACTAATACCAAGACGCTGAGCAATTGGACAATAAATTTCCTGTGTTTCTCGGGCAATACGAATTTGTGATTCACGTGACTGATAACGAAGGGTTCGCATATTGTGAAGACGGTCTGCTAACTTAATCATAATAACACGAATATCTTTTGCCATTGCAAGAAACATCTTACGCAAATTTTCAGCTTGCATTTCCAAACGGTCTGCATTTTTATCTTTTCCGTTCTTTACACTATTTGTTAAATGCAGATTCTTCAATTTTGTCACACCATCTACAAGCAATACAACTTCTTCGCCAAATTCTGCACACATTTCTTCTTTTGTCATAACCGTATCTTCTAATACATCATGCAAAAGTCCTGCTGCAATTGTTTCTTTATCTAATTCCAATTCTGCAAGAATAATAGACACACAAAGAGGATGAATAATATATTCCTCTCCGGACTTTCGCACTTGTCCTTTATGTGCTTCATATGCAATTTTATATGCCTTTTCTACTAGAGAAATATCTGTTGAAGGATGGTATTTACGAATACTTTTAATCAAATCCTTATATAATTCTTCTGGCGTTATAAATTCTTTAATAGATTTGATGTTACTGTTGACGGAATGTAATTCTTTTTCCAACTTTTCAAATTTCTCTAATTGTTCCGTAGAAATATCAGCCACACAAATCACCTCTTTCCCTTAGATTAATAAAATTTTTATGAATACTTTATTATATTTTATTTTTTGACAAATTGCAACATTCTGTGACGAATTCAGACGGAATTGTTGATGTATACACAATTCTACTATATATAAAACGATACCATTTTCTAATTGACTTTTAATATTTCATCTTAATAGAATCATTATCTCTCCATTTGGCATATAAAATAATAAATTTATCTTATATAAAAAAATATCCATTTCATATTTCAAATTCAAACCTAAAATCTTCATGCTTTTATTTTATATTATCTTTTATATTCTTCATTGTATTTTTTGTGTCAAAAAGATATTCACCATTGATATAATTGCTTATAAAAAATTATAATTATTGTATTTACATAAAACAACATATGTTCAATAATATTTTTCATAGTATTCCCATAAAAATCAGCTTTAAAATAAAAATATGCAAAAATTTGGATAATTACTTTTATTCATAAAAATCCAAACTTCTACATATTTATATACTCATATATAAAACTTTTCTACACAAATCTATAATATTCTTTTAAATCGCAACATCTGTTTTCCTTTTTCTTCCATCTCCTCTACAAATGTAAATCCTAATTTTTCTGCCAATGCAATCGAAGCTATATTGTCCTTTTCAATCAAACAATTGATATGTGAAAAATATACTTCTTGTTTTGCATAATTTAAAATCTCAGTACAAACTTCTGTTGCAAATCCTTGTTTTTGAAACTTTGGTGCAATTAAATACCCCAGTTCTAATTCTGCTTCACCATGATATTCCCTATGCTCTAATCCTGCTCTCCCTATCAATTCTTTTGTTTCTTTTAAAAAGATAAGCCACATTCCATATCCAAAATAACGATACATATTTTGAATATAAGCACTTTGATACTCTTTTTCCTGCTCATAAGGAAATAATTTTTCTGTATAGCGTGTCAACTCTTTGTGACTATACAATTCAAATAATCCGTCCATATCTTCTAAAGAAAGTTCACGAATAATACAACGCTTTGTCTCAGCAATTGTCCATGGAAGATTGTGAAAACGCTGAAACGCTTTTTCTAAAAAATCAGCTTCTACTTCTTCAAATCCCTCTACAACCATTTCCACTCCCCAAAAATCCTGTTGTGGTAAATTTGGATTTGCATACGCCAAAACAGCAATCCCAACTTCTTTTGCAAATGCAATTGTTTCTGTTGTAGAAGCAATTAAAAGACTGTTTTTTATCGTTTTAAATGCTGTTTTTTCTAATAGTTCTAATGTTTCTATCTTTTGATATAAATTATTTTTTTGTAAAATACACAATTCCTTATATAATTGTAAATATTGATAAAAATCTTCTTTTGAAGTAAATTCCAATACTTCAAAGGAATCTTTATATTTTTGTAAAATTCCCTCTGTTTCACAATTTAGGGAAATTAATCGTTGTAACTTCAAAATAAGTTCCTCTCTCATTTTTATTTTTGAATAAAAAATAAGTACAAAACATCATTTTGTTTTGCACTTATTTTGCGACATCAATATTATCTATTATTATTTTTCTGTGGTTCCGGATACTCCACACCAAATGTTTCTACAGTTACTTTTTTCATAATCTGGTCTTCTAATGGACGGTCGCTATAATCGGTTGGTGTTTCTGCAATTGCATTTACTACATCCATACCTTCAATAACTTTCCCAAATGCTGCATACGCTCCATCTAAATGTGGAGAATTTTTGTGCATTACAAAGAACTGACTTCCTGCTGAGTTTGGCATCATAGAACGTGCCATAGAAAGTACACCTTCTGTATGTCTTAAATTATTTTCAAAACCATTCTGCCAAAATTCACCATCAATTCCATAACCAGGACCACCCATACCTGTTCCTGTTGGGTCACCACCTTGAATCATAAAGCCACGAATAACACGGTGGAAAATAATTCCATCATAAAAGTTTTTGTTTACTAAACTGATAAAGTTATTTACTGTGTTTGGAGCAATTTCCGGATAAAGTTCAGCTTTAAATACGCCACCATTTTCCATTTCAAATGTTACAATCGGATTCATTATTTTTTCCTCTTTTCTTTGTTGTTAATCATTATTTTAATGCTTCTACTACTTTTGGAAAATCCATAAAGTGAGACGCTTTTACTAAAATACTATCTCCTGTTTTTACATAAGATAACAGTTCTTTTATCATATCATCACGCGTTTCAAAATAAAATACCTTACAATTGGTTTCTTGTGATTTTACACCATTTTCATATTCTTTGGCAAGTGTTCCTGCACAAAAAAGTGTATCTATTTTTTTATCAGCTACACATTGACCTACTCCATAATGCAATTCTTTTTCTTTTTCGCCTAATTCTCCCATATCTCCAAGAACTGCAATTGTTCTACCTAAACCATAAGAAAGTACGTCTAAAGCAGCTTTCATAGATACAGGATTTGCATTGTAGCAATCATCAATCACATACATACCATTCATTTTCATTACATTCGTACGACCTGCAATTGTTTTTGCTTCCTCAATACCTTTTTTAATTTCTTCTAATGTAAGCCCTAACTCCAAACCTACTGCTGTTGCTGCTAATGCATTATATACATTATGTTGTCCCGGAATCGAAATTAAAACAGAAAAACTACCTACGGAAGTATGAATGGTCGCTTTCATTCCTTCTAATCCCATATTTTGAATATCGGTTGCATAAATACCTTTTTCTGCCATAGAAGCACCTTCTGTATCTGTTTTTGCTTCTTTTTCAATCCCATAAAAAACAGCTTGTTTTCCATTTACAATTCTTTTTGTAGAAAGTTTATCATCATCTCCATTTAAAACGGCTGTTCCATTTTGTTTCATATGTTCAAAACATTCTGTTTTTGCCTTTAACACACCATCTCTTGTACCTAAATTTTCCAAATGACATAATCCGACATTTGTAATCACACAAATATCAGGATTTGCAATTTCAGAAAGACGATGCATTTCATTAAAATCAGAAATTCCCATTTCCAAAACAGCCACTTCATGTTCTTTTCGAATCCCAAAAATCGTAAGTGGTAAACCGATTTCATTGTTAAAATTACCTGCTGTTTTATGCACCAAAAATTTCTGTGAAATAACAGAAGAAATCATTTCTTTTGTACTTGTTTTTCCTACACTTCCTGTAATCCCAACGACTTTAATATCTAACCCTTGACGATAAAACTTTGCAATTTGTTTTAATGCAAGTTCTGTAGAATCAACTTTAATATATGGTCCTTTTGGTGCATCTAACTCCTGTTCGGAAAGAACACAACAAGCACCTTTTTCAAACACTTGTTCTATAAACGTATGTCCATCGACACGTTCTCCTTTAATTGGAATAAACAGATAATCTTGTTCTACAAGACGACTGTCTATGACTACCCCACAAATTACCTTTTCTTCTAATTCTTTTGGTCCTATATAAATACCACCACAAGCAGTCGCAATATTTTTTAAAGTTAAATTTGGCATTTCATTTTTATTTATTATCATTTATGTACCTCGATATTTCTATCCTTATTTATTTATATGATATTCTATGAAAAACGTCATATTTTTTGTATTGTTTACATTAACTATTCATTTTAGTAGAAATTACAGGTTTTCCTTCTCTATCTAACAAAGGAGTCATTCCTCCTGCATATCCACTTACATGAAACACATAATTTACACCAGTTTCTTTATCTACCCAAATTTCTATAACACCTGAGCCACTTTGGGAATAAACTTTCTCAAATCTTTTATTATCTTTTTTCTTATCAAACATCTTAATTTCTCCAAATTGAGTTTTTTAATATCCTAATACAAAATAAACAAATTCTTATCTATAACGCTTCATAGAAATCGCAATAATCTTCTCACACAATTCATTAAAATTCATTCCTACTGCTGCTGCTTCTTGTGGTAAAAGACTTGTTGGTGTCATTCCCGGAAGTGTATTTGCTTCTAAACAGAAAATTTCATTCTTTTCATTTAATAAGAAGTCAGAACGTGAATACGTATCCAATCCAATTGCTTTTGCTACTTCTTCTGCATATCTTTGCATCTGTGCTGAAATTTCTTCCGATAAATCTGCCGGACAAGTTTCTACTGCACTTCCTGCTTTATATTTATTCTTATAATCATAAAATCCTTGTAATGGTGCAATTTCAATTACAGGAAGGGCTTTACCTTCTATCACACCACAAGAAAATTCACGCCCCTGTACAAATTCTTCAATTACAAGTTCATCTTCAAAACGAAATGCTTCATCTA
Organism: Lachnospiraceae bacterium; assembly: GCA_017523185.1. The sequence continues at coordinate 9,828 of JAFWXB010000076.1, forward strand.
ATGCTGATTGAAATTCTGCTTCATTTCTTACAATTGTAACACCGATACTAGAACCACCACAACAAGGTTTTACAACAACAGGCAAACGAAGTCCTAATGTCTGAAATTCATTATTGCGTTTCTCTTTTGTCATTGCAATTCCTACCGGTGTTGGAATGTTATTCGCAATAAAAAATCGTTTTGCAATTCCTTTATTCATTGCAATTGCACTACTTAAATAATCACTTCCTGTATAGCGAATACCAAACAAATCAAACGCAGCTTGTAATTTTCCATTTTCGCCATTTTCACCATGTAATGCCATAAATACAATATCTGACATTTGACATAAACGAATCACATTTGGTCCAAAGAAGCAATCTGATTGGTCTTTTCTGGAGGCTTTTACTTTTGCAAGGTCCGGAGCAACTTCCGGAATATCTTCTGCTTTTACGCTGATTTCTTCTGCTCTCTCAAAAATGCCTTCTAAATCTTCTTCTTTGTCGCTATATCCCATAAATACATCAAGTAAAATTACACGATGTCCATTTTCTCTTAATGCTTTTGTTACCATGCTTCCCGTCTTAAAAGAAACATCTCTTTCGGTACTAAGACCACCTGCTAATACAACAATATCCATATATGTACCTCTTTCTTAATATATAAACTAACATAAATTCGATACTTTTTATTTTTCATAAAAATCATATATACTTCTAGCAACCTATTTATAATTATTTTATTCTTATGAAAAAATACATACTTTTTATTTTTTTTCATTTTTCGAACTCACGTTAATTATTATTGTATCATGTTTTTTTATGGATAACAACACGCAAATTAAGACTTACTTAATATAAAAACGATGTCTAATTAAAATAACTAAAAACAACTCAAGCAAATATTTGCAATTTGCTTTCACTATAGTTCTAACCGAATAACATATTTTTTATAAAAATAATACTTATCAATTCATATTATCTATCCTTTATTAGCTTGCAAAATAGAAATCATACCAATAAATAATTCTCGTTCAAAATAATCATGTTCTTTTAATAAACTGCCATATTCATATATTTTTTTCTCCAAAAGTATCGTATTCTTAATATCAATTTCAAAAAGAATTTGCCATAACAGTCTTAATTTTTGTGAATGACAATGCTCCATTAACATTGCAATATGTTTTTGTCTTTCTTTATCTTGTACTGTATCTAAAATATATGTTGCAATATTTGTATTTATATAATTCATTTCTAAGATTTTCCTCACTTTCGTAAATAACTTATTTTTCATCTTTACAATTTCCAAATTTTCAGAATATATAAAATAAAATTCCATATTCCTAATTACATAAAACTACTTTTTTCTACAAATATTATATCTCTATACAAATACAATACACAAGTTGCGAAATGCGACAGTTGCAATTTGCAACTTATGATATTTTACTTAGATAGATTAAAATGCATAAATTTGTATATCTTACCATAAAAAATATACCCCAAATAGTGGAAACACTTTTAATATCAATACAAAAAAAGAGCCATACAACCCTTTAAACTCGGGTTGTACGGCTTTATAGGTTTTATTCCGGTTCAAT
>JAFWXB010000077.1 GCA_017523185.1 Lachnospiraceae bacterium
GGTAAGTGCAGGAGCAAAAGTGTTAGGTTCTTTTAAAATTGGAGATAATTGTAAAATCGGGGCAGGAAGTGTGGTTTTGGAAGAAGTTCCTCCAAATTGTACGGTTGTAGGTATTCCAGGGAGAATTGTAAAAAGAAATAAACAGACACCTCCACAAGAACAATTAGACCATACAAATTTACCAGACCCAGTACACGAAGAAATTAATTGTTTGGAATTAAATGAAGTAGAACTTGGAAAACGAGTAGATACTTTAGAACATGAGTTAGAACAATTAAAAACATTATTAAGTATTACAGCAGGAACAAATATAAATCATTCTTAAAAAATTCTTTGTAAGTTATGGGATAAACTATAATATTGTACAATTTTTTGTATTTTATCAATTATAGTTATAAATATAAAAATCTCAAATAAAAAAACAGGAGAGAAATTATGGAAAATAAATTTCGTTTTTATAATACATTAACAAGAAGTATTGATACCGTTATTCCAAATGAAGAAGGTAAGATTGGAATGTATACTTGTGGACCAACGGTATACCATTTTGCACATATTGGAAACCTTCGCAGTTATATTATGGAAGATGTGTTAGAAAAATCATTACGTTATATGGGCTATGATGTAAAACGTGTTATGAATATCACAGATGTAGGACATCTTGCAAGCGATGCAGATACAGGTGAAGATAAGATGTTAAGTGGTGCAAAAAGAGAAAATAAAACAGTTATGGTAATTGCACAATTTTATACAGATGCGTTTTTTAGCGATTGCAAAAAATTAAATATCAAACGTCCTGATGTAGTAGAACCGGCTACAAATTGTATTCCTGAATTTATTCATATGGTAGAAGTGTTGTTAGAAAAAGGATACGCATATGAAGCAGGTGGAAATGTTTATTTTGATACAAGTAAGTTAGATGATTATTTTGTATTTTCTTCAGCAGTAGAAAAAGAACAACTTCAAGTTGGCGTGCGTGATGATGTAGAAGAAGATACAAATAAGAAAAATAAAAATGACTTTGTACTTTGGTTTACAAAATCAAAATTTGAAGACCAAGCATTAAAATGGGATAGTCCATGGGGCGTAGGTTATCCGGGATGGCATATTGAATGTTCTTGTATTGGTATGAAACATTTAGGAGAATATATGGATATTCATTGTGGCGGTGTAGATAATATTTTCCCACATCATACAAATGAAATTGCACAGTCTGAAAGTTATACAGGACATAAATGGTGTAATCATTGGTTTCATGTCAACCACTTAAACGATAAATCCGGTAAAATGAGTAAATCCAAAGGAGATTTCCTTACTGTATCTTTATTAGAAAAGAAAGGTTATAATCCACTTGTATATCGTATGTTCTGTTTACAGTCACATTATCGTAAACCATTGGAATTTTCTTATGAAGTATTAGATAATATGGTAGTGGCATATAATAAACTTGCAAAAAAAGTAGCTGATTTAAAAGATGATGGCGAAGTAAATCAAGTAGTATTTAATGCATTTAAAACAAAATTCCAAGATGCACTTTGCAATGATGTAAATACTTCTATGGCAATTACGGTTTTGTATGATGTATTAAAAGCAGATGTAAA
>JAFWXB010000078.1 GCA_017523185.1 Lachnospiraceae bacterium
AAGATGAAATAAAAATTCTTTCTTCCGGTGATGTTTTGGAATTAGATGAAAATAGTGCAGAAGTAACAGGTAGAGTACCTGTTGGCAATGTGATGGTAGATGGTCTTGGTGTTGGTGATGTAGGAAATATTGTCATTCGCGATAGACAACGCTTAGCAGAAGATGGTATTATTATTGTTGTTATGACATTAGAAGCAGGAACGGGGCAAGTATTAGCAGGTCCGGATATTGTATCGCGTGGATTTGTATATGTGCGAAGTTCCGAGGGACTTATGGATGAAGCACAAGCAGTATTAAATGAAACAATGGAATACTGTATGTATCATAATATTACAGATTGGAGCAGAATCAAGGCAGAGGTAAAAGATGCACTTGGTGATTTTGTATGGAAAGAAACGAAAAGGCGACCAATGATTATGCCAATCATTATGGAAGTATAGGAGCAAATATGGACGTGAACAAAGTAATTTATAAATTTATTAGATTTGCATTTTCAGTTATGTTAATTCTTTTGATTATATATGGAACAGTACATGTAAGTTTAATAGCATATGATTTTGGATATCGCGTCTTTATAGAAAGTGCTATTGATGAAATTCCGGGAACAGATGTAGTAGTTACAATAGAATCATATATGGGAGCAGAAGAAATAGGACAAGTATTAGAAGAAAAAGGATTAGTGCGTGATAAAAATTTATTTTTTATTCAATTAAAATTATCAGCTTATTCCAATAAAATTCTTTCAGGTACTTATACATTGAATACTTCTATGACTCCAAAAGAGATGATGATTGTAATGTCAACTGTACCGGAAGAAGATACAGAACAATAAAAAGTAATTATTTTATAAATAATATATGATTTGTAGATTTTGATATGAATCTCAGGCTATCATAGATGGAAAAATAAATAGGATTGTATATTCCGTATACGTTAGCTGTTGCGTATCAAATAATTACAGAAAGAAAAGGTAATAAACATGGTAGTAGATGAGCGTTTGGTAACATATATTAATTCGCTGGATAGTGGAAATACCGAAGTTCTGGATACCATAGAAAAAGAAGCTCTGGATTCCTATGTTCCGATTATTCGGAAAGAAATGCAGAGCTTTTTGAAATTGCTTTTGGTAATGAAAAAGCCAAAACGCATTTTAGAGGTAGGAACAGCAGTAGGATTTTCTGCTATTTTAATGGCAGAATATAATCCATATCCTTGTGAAATTATAACTATTGAGAATTATGAAAAACGAATTCCGATTGCAAGAGAAAATTTTATTCGTGCAGGAAAAGAACAACAGATTACACTATTAGAAGGTGATGCAGCAGAAGTTTTAAAAACATTAGAAGAACCTTTTGATATGATTTTTATGGACGCTGCTAAAGGACAATATATTCATTTTATGCCTGAAGTGCTTCGTTTGTTAAAAACAGATGGTGTATTAGTTTCGGATAATGTATTACAAGATGGAGATATTATAGAATCACATTTTATAGTAACTCGTAGAAATCGAACAATTCACAAACGTATGAGAGAATATTTATATGAATTAACTCATAGAGAAGATTTGGTAACGGCTGTATTACCGATTGGAGATGGAATTACAGTAAGCAGTAAAAAATAAAAAGAATGAGGAAATAAGATGAGAAAGATAGAATTACTTGTACCGGCAAGCAGTTTAGAAGTATTAAAAATTGCAGTTATTTTTGGTGCAGATGCTGTGTATATTGGTGGAGAAGCATTTGGACTTCGTGCAAAAGCAAAAAACTTTACATTAGCAGAAATGGCAGAAGGTATTGCATTTGCTCATGCACATAATGTAAAAGTATATGTAACTGCGAATATTTTAGCACATAATTATGATTTAGAAGGTGTAAGAACATATTTTGAAGAATTGAATACAATGAAACCAGATAGACCGGATGGTTTGATTATTGCTGACCCTGCTATTTTTATGTTAGCAAAAGAAATTTGTCCTGATATTGAGAGACATATCAGTACACAAGCAAATAATACAAATTATGGAACATTTCGTTTTTGGTATGAAATGGGGGCAAAGCGTGTTGTAACAGCTCGTGAATTATCATTGAAGGAAATTAAAGAAATTCGTGATAACATTCCGGAAGATATGGATATTGAAACATTTATTCATGGAGCAATGTGTATTTCTTATTCCGGAAGATGTTTACTTTCCAATTATTTTACAGGTCGTGATGCAAATAAAGGAGCTTGTACACATCCTTGTCGTTGGAAATATTCTGTAATGGAAGAAAAACGTCCGGGAGAATATTTTCCGGTTTATGAAAATGAACGAGGAACTTATATTTTTAACTCCAAAGATTTATGTATGATAGAGCATATTCCGGATTTGATAGAAACAGGAATTGATAGTTATAAAATTGAAGGTCGTATGAAAACAGCACTTTATGTTGCAACAGTTGCGCGTACTTATCGAAAAGCCATTGATGATTATTTAGAATCACCGAAAAAATATCAAGAAAATATGCCTTGGTATTTAGACCAAATCAGTAATTGTACCTATCGTCAGTTTACAACCGGATTTTTCTATGGAAAACCATCAGAAGAAACACAAATTTATGATAACAATACTTATGAAAAAGGATATACGTATCTTGGAATTGTAGGAACAAAAAATGCAGAAGGATTGTATCGAATTGAACAGCGTAATAAATTTTCCGTAGGTGAAGTGATTGAAGTAATGAAACCAAATGGTGACAATATTGAAGTAACTGTAAAACGTATGTTAGATGAAGATGGAAAAGAAATGCAATCTTGCCCACATCCACAGCAAGTATTTTATGTAGACCTTGGTATGGAATTAACTGAATATGATATTCTTCGCAGACAGGAAGAAGATAAGGTAATT
>JAFWXB010000079.1 GCA_017523185.1 Lachnospiraceae bacterium
TATAATCACCATATACAACTCTTAGCGCTAACTTATTTGTATAATCCATAGTAATACCTCACTTCCTGCATTGCCGGTTTTTCTTTACGGTCTGCAAACACAATTCCATTAGCTGAAAATTCATAATCTGCCGGTCTGTCATCAAAATCTCCACCATATCGGAGCACTTTTTTTCCGGTTACTTGGTCTGTAACATAAAGTGCTTGGTCAATAAAATCCCAAATATAACCACCCTGATACATTTCATACTTATCAATCAAATCCATATAAGTTCCAAGACCACCCATAGAATTACCCATGTCATGCATAAATTCACACAACAAATATGGTTTCTTTGGATTGTTGCTTAAATATTCCGATACTTCTTCAGGTTTTGCATACATTCTGCTTTCCATATCTGAAATTGTATCTTCATACTTTCTATTATAAAAAGAACTTTCATAATGTACCAAACGTCCATCCTTTTTTTCTTTAAAATAGATATTCATAGCCTCAATATCATCTCCGGCATAAGATTCATTTCCAAGCGACCAAAACAATATAGATGTATGATTTTTAAATGTTTCAAAATTTGTTCTTGCTCTATCTATAACAGCTTCTTTCCATTGTGGTACAGACCCCGGAATGTTGCAAGACGGTTCAATTGCTCCTAATTTTTGGAAAGAACCATGACTTTCTAAATTTGTTTCTGACATCAAATAGATACCATGTTCATCACACATATAATACCATGGAATTTGGTTCGGATAGTGACACGTTCTAACGGAATTGATATTATTTTTTTCAATGCATTTCATATCGAATTCCATTTCTTCCATACCAATACATCTTCCTGTTTTTGGACTCCATTCATGGCGATTCACACCTACAATCACAAGTCGTTTTCCATTCAAATACATTACTTTATCTATAATTTCAAGTCTTCGAAATCCTACTTTATAAGGTACAACTTCTACTAATGTTCCATCTTCTTTTTGGATTTCCAAATATACTGTATATAAATATGGATTGTGATTATCCCACATAGTTACATTTGAAATATCTGCTTTTATAGTTCCAATATATAAGTTCTCTTGTTTGTTACAAAAAGTAACTTGTTCTGCAATTATGTTTTCTTCTTTATCTTTTAAAATCATATGTACATGAAAGTTTTTATGGTATAAGTTTGATATTTTCATATCCACACAAAATACACCACTTTTATTATCCTTGTTTAAGATTGGCTGAATCCAAACATCTTCCATATGAATATCCGGTTTTGCTTTTAATGTTACATTTCGAAAAATTCCAAAGAATCGGAAGAAATCTTGGTCTTCTAAAAATGCGGCACTACTCATTTTATGTACTTCTACTGCTAAAACATTATCTTTTTTTTTGATATATGGCGTTAAATCAAATTCAGATGGTGTAAAACTATCTTCTGCATAACCCACAAATTCACCATTCAGCCATACATACATTGCTTGTTCTACACCTTCAAAACAAATCGTAATGCGTTTTCCAAGCATATGTTTATCCAAATCAAATTTCTTTCTATAAGAACCTACAGGATTATACTCTGCTTCACTAAACATTCCTGCCCCATTACCGGCATTTGTAATACTATAAGCACCTCTGCGATAAGATTGCCCTTCCCATGGATACATTGTGTTAATATACCTGATTTTATCATATCCTGCTAATTCAATATGTCCCGGTACCATAATTTTATCAAAATTTTCCGTTGAAAAATTCTCTTTAAAAAAATATACAGGTCTTACTTTTGCATTTTTACTAAAGAAAAATTCCCATTCGCCATTTAAAGATTGTTCTAACTTATTCTTTTTTTCTTCTAAATCTGCATAAGACATATAATACTCATGGTCGCTATGTGCTTCCAATTGATTGATTCGGAATATTTCCGGATTATCTAACCATTTAATATCTGCGTTCATTTTACCCTCTCTTTTATATAACTAAAACTATCTGTTTGCTCTTAATTTTTCATTTGCTTCTTCTACATTCATAAATGAAAGAACAACTGTAATAATTAAATCCAAAATGAATGGAAGCCACAAATACATAAAATACATCATGTTAATACAACTATCCGGTTGAACTGCTGTATCCCCATTTACAAATCCACTTAAAGCAAGCATCCAACCTGAAAGTGCTGTACCAATACCACCACCGAGTTTTACACCTAATGAAGTACAAGAATACATTGTTCCATCAATTCTTTTTCCTTTTGTAAGATATGTATATTCGGAACAAGAAGCAATTACTGCATTCATATCTCCCTGCCATGGTCCTTGTCCTAATGCTGCAACTGCTGTAAATAAGAGCATTAAAGGTACGCTTCCCATATAACCTGCTACAACTACAAGTAAACGACCAACGGTTGCAAGCATATAGCTGTATTTATTTAACTTATACATACCCTTCCACTTTGCAACTAAATTTGGTGTAAATACAAGTGCTATGATAAGTGGAATATTGATTGCCCATGAGAACACACCAAATAAATTTTTATTATGTAATACATAAGTCATAAAATAAATACCTACATTAAGCATTGCCCCATATAACTGTTGAAGAATATAAACACCACAAATCATCATATAATATTTATTACTGAATAACAATTTTGCTGACTGAATCAATGTCAACTTGTCATCTTTTGGTTCATCTGTCTGTTGACCTTCATTTAATTCTTCTTCCGGAAGTTCTTTTACCGAAAATACGGAAATAGTATATGTAATTACCCCGACAATACAATAAATAATTGCGATTGTTCTCCATGCAGCTGCATCATTTCCTAATGCCTCAACTGCACCTACTGTAATAGTCTGAATCAATAAACTTGTACTAAATGCAAAGATAAAACGAAACGAACCCATCTGTACACGTTCACTACTGTTTTTTGTTACAAGTGATGTTAAAGCTGAATATGCAATATTATTAGCTGTATAAAATACTGCATTTAATAATGTGTAAGCAATAAAAAACCATGCATATTGTGCCGTTTTTCCTAAATTTTCAGGAATTGCAAATACTCCAAATAATGTAAGTGCACATCCAAAGAATCCATAAAACATCCAAGGCCTTGCCTTACCCATTTTACTTTTTGTTTTATCAATCATGGAACCAAAAAATATATCACTAACTCCATCAAATAACTTTGAAACTGCGATTAGCGTTCCAACAATTCCTGCATTTAATCCTACGGTATTAGTTAAATACATCATTACAAACGAGGATAAAAACGCATATACTACATTCCCTGCAATGTCTCCCGAGCCGTAGCCCACCATGTTGTACCATTTCAAATACTTTTTCTCTTTCATACTTCTCTCCTTCTTGATTAAATAGATATTAATAATTCACGTTTGATACTTATTTATAACCAATGTTCCATACAAATCTATATTACAAATGCTGAAAACTTAAAATACTGTTAAGTCCATGAAACTATAAAACTCATACAAAAATTATGCTATTTTTTCTCAGAAAAATAATACCGATATTTTCGAGCAAATATTCATTTTTCTATAAATAAGTTTTCAAATATACTTTGATTTCATTGTAAATAATTGCTTTGCAAGGAACTTTTTGATTTAAAATCCGTATCTGTTTGTTACACTTATTATATAAAAGAAATTAGAAAAATCATATATCATACATTGGACAAAACATGCACAAAATGATACAATAACTACAAGAAGTAACTACTATTTTGCAAGAAATGGCTAGTTTCTATCTTTTTTATACTTTCTCATAAATTTTCTTATGCACTTTTTGATATAAGGGGGGATATCAATATGTATACGAACAATGCTTATTTAAATAATTCGACTTTAGATATTAAAGATAAATCAAAACCACTTATTGTTACAAGTTGTGGTACTTATCATTTATACACTCATCCAAAACTACCAACATGGAGACCTCGTGGTCGATTAGATTTTCAATTACTTTATATTGCAGCAGGAAAAGCACATTTTCACTTTGATGGAGAAGAACAAATTATAACAGCAGGTCATATGGTACTTTATCGTCCCAAAGAACCTCAAAAATATGAATATTATGGAGAAGACCAAACAGAAGTCTATTGGGTTCACTTTACAGGTAATAATGTCACCAATATTTTACGTTCTTATGGATTAACAAAAGACAAACGTGTATTTTATTGTGGTTCAGGATTGGAATATCAAAACCATTTTCGTGCTATGATTCAAGAATTACAGATGTGTAAAGACGATTTTGAAGAAA
>JAFWXB010000080.1 GCA_017523185.1 Lachnospiraceae bacterium
CAATTTCTTTTTCACCGAAATCCAACTCTCGTTCTGCTCGCTCCAATTGTCTTTGTGCTTTTTGTAACTCTCGTTCTGCTTTTGCTAATTCTCTTTCGCCTTTTTCAAGGTCAATTTCTCCATCAAATATCTCTATCCAACCATCTGCAATCTCTGTTTTCGCACTATCAATTTCTTCCTCTGCTTCTGAAAACTTATCATTCATTTCGCTTTCTGCATCTTCAATCTTTTCTAATGCCTCGCCCGTAATTTTATCATAACGCACTTTTTCACGGTCTTCTTTGATTTCAGCCTCTAAAATGTCTACAATTTCGTCTACCTGTTCTTCATATTCTTCCGAATAACATAACAGTTCATCACAATCATTCAATGTTAAATATACAGCTGTATAAACATCACTTGAAACAGCTTCCGGTAATATAAAAAATGTATAATCTGTTGTAGAATTAGAACGAAACGCCACAGCCCCCTCATTACTGTTGATATCCGTAATATCAATTACTACACCAACAATTGTATAAGTTGTATATAAAAAATTAGGAGTTTCTTCTTCCTCCTCAATTTCTATTTCAAAATCATTTGTATTGGAAGTTTTATTTTCACTATCAGAAGTTTTGCTTTCTCTTTCTTCATCTGAATCTATATCTGAAGTTTTGTTTTCTGTTTCTTCATTAAAACTTGTATTCCATTCAGGTCTTTCATTTGTTTTGGATTTTATATTTTCTTGTGTAATTTCTTTTACAACACCATTTTTCTTATTTATATCTTCTGTATCTGACTTAAATTCTTCTTTTTTTATATCAGAATCACTATCCATATCTTCCTCAATAACAATCGTATCCCCAATTTCTTTTCCGGTTTCTGTCAAATACTTTTCCGTTACAAGAATCTCATCTGCTTTTTGAGGCATTTCTCCATCTAAAAGATATGGAACATTAATCCCACGTTCACTTAAAACCTGCATAATTGCCTGTTTCATTTTTCCATCATGCGTCGTAAAAACTGTTTCACTATATGTTCCTTCTGCATCTTCTACACCATCTAAACGAAGCAACACTTCCACATCTTCCTCTGTTAAACCAAGTGTAGAAACAACGGATATATCAAATAAATTTTGTTTATCAAAAAATTTATCTGCTGAATATCGTAAATCTTCACAAGATGCTTTTAAGCCTGTCAGCATACAAACACCTAATGCTGCAATGAGCATAATTGCAAAAAATCGCTTTTTTCCTTTTATAATTGTTCTAATGACATCCTTTGTATATGCCTTCATTCTTTTTCCTTACTACCATTCAATTTCTGCAATTGATATTGGATTTTCATTTTTTGTCATCTCAATCACTTTTCCACTTTTAAAACGAATCAATCTATCTGCCATTGGTGCTATTGCAGAATTATGCGTAATTAAAATAACTGTAATATTTTCTTTACGACAAGTATCTTGTAACAGTTGTAAAATTTGTTTTCCGGTATTATAATCAAGTGCCCCTGTTGGCTCATCACAAAGCAACAACTTTGGATTCTTCGCAAGTGCTCTTGCAATAGAAACACGTTGTTGTTCTCCACCGGAAAGTTGTGCAGGAAAATTGTTTTTTCGCTCGGAAAGTCCAACTTTATCTAAAGTTTCCGAAGCATCTAATGCATTTTTACATACTTGAACAGCTAACTCCACATTTTCAAGTGCTGTTAAATTAGGTACAAG
>JAFWXB010000001.1 GCA_017523185.1 Lachnospiraceae bacterium
AGTATTTACTTTTGAAAGAATCCATTTATCTGCCGGATGAAGTTCTTCAAGTGCAGGTTCTGTAATTTCCATTCCTTCTAAATTCATCATAATAAAACGAGAGGCATTCCATACTTTATTGGCAAAATTTCGAGAAGCTTCTACTCTTTCCCAATAGAAACGCATATCATTTCCAGGTGCATTTCCTGTAATTAATGTTAAACGAAGTGCATCTGCACCATATTTATCAATAACTTCAAGTGGGTCAATTCCGTTTCCTAAGGATTTACTCATTTTACGACCTTGTGAATCACGAACAAGTCCATGGAACAATACCGTATGGAATGGTGCTTTACCCATCTGTTCATATCCTGAGAAAATCATACGAATTACCCAGAAGAAAATAATATCATATCCGGTTACTAATACATCATTTGGATAGAAATAATCTAAATCTTCTGTTTTTTCCGGCCAACCTAATGTAGAAAATGGCCATAATGCAGAGGAGAACCATGTATCAAGTGTATCAGGGTCTTGTTCTAAACCGTTATGTCCACATTTTGGACAAACATTTGGATTTTCATGTGCTACTACCATTTCACCACATTCCGGACAATAGTATGCAGGAATTCTGTGTCCCCACCAAAGCTGACGAGAAATACACCAGTCACGAATATTATCTGTCCAGTTAAAGTATGTTTTTTCCATACGTTTTGGAAGAAGTTCAATTTCTCCGTTTTTTACACCTTCTACTGCCGGTTTAATCATTTCGTCCATTTTTACAAACCATTGTTGTTTAATCATTGGTTCAACTGTTGCTTTACAACGGTCATGTGTACCTACATTATGTGCATGAGGAACTACTTTTACAAGAAGACCCATTTCTTCTAAATCTTTTACAAGTGCTTTACGACATTCATATCGTTCCATACCTGCATATTTTCCTGCAAGTTCATTCATGGTAGCATCATCATGCATAACAATAATTTCTTCCAAATTGTGACGTTTTCCAACTTCAAAGTCATTCGGGTCATGTGCAGGTGTAATTTTTACACAACCTGTACCAAAGTCTTTATCTACATAAGAATCTGCAATTACCGGAATTTGACGTCCTGTTGTAGGAAGTTCTAATGTTTTTCCAATTAAATCTTTGTATCTGTCATCTTCCGGATTTACTGCTACTGCTGTATCTCCAAATAATGTTTCCGGACGAGTCGTTGCAATTTCTACAAAACGCCCCTTTTCACCTACTACCGGATAATTGATATGCCAGAAAAATCCATCCTGTTCTTCATGCTCTACTTCTGCATCAGAAATAGAAGTTTTACAAATCGGACACCAGTTTACAATACGAGAACCTTTGTAAATCCAACCTTTTTCATATAATTTAATAAATACATCCTGTACAGCATGAGAACAGCCTTCGTCCATAGTAAAGCGTTCTCTTTCCCAATCAGCAGAAGAACCTAATTTCTTTAATTGTTTAATAATACGTCCACCATATTCTTCTTTCCAATCCCAACATTTTTCAAGGAATCCTTCACGTCCAAGGTCGGCTTTATCAATGCCTTGTTCTTTTAATGCTTCAATTACTTTTACTTCTGTTGCAATGGAAGCATGGTCTGTTCCCGGTTGCCAAAGTGCATTATATCCTTGCATTCTCTTATAACGGATTAAAATATCCTGCATGGTATTGTCAAGTGCATGTCCCATGTGAAGTTGTCCTGTAATGTTTGGTGGTGGCATTACAATGGTAAATGGCTTTTTACTACGGTCTGCTTCGGCATGAAAATAACCATTGTCTTCCCATTTTTTATACAATCTGTCTTCAATATCTTTTGGGTCATATGTTTTATTTAATTCTTTACTCATATTGATGTAATCCTTTCTATAATTTCATTTATTTTCATCTTGAAGAAATGGAAATCGTGAATGAAAACATTATAGTAAATGTAATGTATTTTTGATAATAATATAGATACCTAATTTTAAGTAGTGGATAATACTCTCTTACTAAAAAAATATCAAATATAAACTTTTTATATTTATCTAAATAAAAAGCCCTCCTACATCAAATGATGCAGAAGGGCGAAAAAGTTCACGCTGTACCACCTTCATTTATGTCGGAATGTAATAACACTCGAACACCTCTTGTCCTTTAACGGGGACGAAACGGAATTGCTTACTATTTGTTTCAGCAATTCGGTTCAAAAGCTACCTTCCATAATTCGACCCCAAAATATCTTTCAGCCTTTGGATATTTCTCTCTGGGAAGTCTTATTATGTACTCCTCTTTCTCATTACCTTTTGATAATATAAATAACTATAATGGTTATTTATATTATGCTATAAATTATACAAAATACAAATAACGATTATTATGTTATTTTTCTTATGTTCTTTTAATAATACGTTTCATACTTATTTTTGTCAAGGATTATTTTCTTATTGATTCTTTCTTGCAAATACCCAAAATTTACTGATTACATAATTCAACACAATTACTACAATATTTACAATTATTTTTGCTAACATTTCTTGCATCATAACAATAGAAATCAAAAACCACATAAAAAACATATCCAAGATTCCTGTTGCAACTCTTGCAATAAAAAAATTTTTTAATTGTACATATATCTCTTGTTTATTACTTATTTGATTTTTATACAAATTATTTATGTTCTTATTTTGTATGTATTTATCATGGAAATCTATATAATTTTCTTGTTTTGTTTCTATATCAACATAAAATGAACACTCCAAATCTGTATTTACTACGTTCTTCTCAAATACAAACTTCTTATTTGTAACAAATGCAAATAAAACAGAGAAAAACCATGCCAATCCATTTGATATCAAATAAGAAATTTGTAAAATCTCTTCAAAGATATAGTACACCACAATATTTACAAGTGTTGTTCCAACTCCAAAAATCAAGTATAATATGGCTTCTTTATATTTTAAAAGTAAATCAATAATTCGTCTATACATTCACTATCTCCAATTAGGACATTTTTTCCTTCAAATGCAAATCCGTATTTATAAATGTTATCTGCCAAAATACCTTTTGTTACAAGTATTGTTTGATATTGTTTCTCTTCTATTTGTTGTAAAGCGACTTTTACAGTATCTGTTAAATCCACTAAAAGTTCCAATACAAATCCATGATAAAAACATTCCGGTTCTTCTTTTGGTTTTCTTCTTGCGTCAAAGCAACATATAAATTTCTTTTATAATTATTTAATTCAATGCTTTTATCATACTTTGATAAACAAATTCACGCATTTCTGTATCTTCTAATGTAATTACACATGATTTATTTTCTTTTTTAATAGAAAACCCATATTCCATAATTGCTGTCAAAAATGCTAGTACACGTTTTCTTTCGTCTTGTTCTGTGATAATTTTTTCTTCCATTCCACGTTTCATAAACGATTTAACTAACGCAATAATATATTCTGCAATTCCTACTTTCATTTCTTCTGCGATTGGAAAACAAGTAATTTCACTATCATCATTTCCACTTATAATTTGTATTATTTTTGTAAATAAAATACTACAATCTAAGTTTTCTGATAACCATTCTAAAATTTTAAAAAATTGCTCTTTAAATCCTTTGATATGTCCTACATTTTCTACCATAGAATAAAACTTATCACAATACGCATACAAAAGTGCATTGTTTATAATTTCTTCTTTAGAAGAAAAATATTCATATGCTGTTCCTTTCCCAATACCGGCACGATTTGTAATATCAATTACTTTTACAAGTGCAATATTTTTTTTCTCATTGAGTAATTCCAAAACAGCTTGATACATCAGAAGAACTTTTTCAGGAGGATTTGTAATTTTATCAAGTTCTTCCAAAAAATCTGCCATTATAATTCCTCCTCTACCATGCTCTTTTCTTTATTAAAGACATCATAGATACATGGAATTACAATTAATGTCAAAAGTGTTCCATATATAAGTCCACC
>JAFWXB010000081.1 GCA_017523185.1 Lachnospiraceae bacterium
TAATTGTCTAACATAAGTGAAAAAAGTTCTCCTTAATAAAAATAATTAACTTTCTTTAGTATAATAGTTTTATCTGTAAATATCAACCTTGCTTTTCTAAGAAAAAATTGATAGTATTATATACGAATCTTGTTTAAAAATAAATACAGAAAATCGTAAATTGGTTTTGAGGGAGGCTTATATGGAGGCATATACAAGTTTTGCGAAGGTATATGATTTATTTATGGATAATGTACCTTATGAACAATGGAGTACATATATTGTTTCTATTTTGCAAGAGTATGGAATAGAAGATGGTATTTTGTTGGATTTGGGCTGTGGAACCGGAAAAATGACACGTATCATGCAACGATATGGATACGATATGATAGGCATTGATAATTCGTATGAAATGCTTGATATTGCAAGAGAATCTTCGAACGAAGATATTTTGTATTTATTACAAGATATGCGAGAATTTGAATTATATAGAACAGTACGAGCTGTTTATAGTGCTTGTGACAGTTTAAATTATATTTTAGAAGAACAAGAATTAGAACAAGTATTTTCACTTGTCAATAATTATCTCGACCCAAAAGGATTATTTATCTTTGATATGAATACAACATTTAAGTATGAAGAACTTCTTGCTGAATATACGTTTGCAGAAAATAGGGATAGTGGAAGTTTTATTTGGGAAAACTATTATGATATAGAAGAACAAATCAATGAATATGACCTTACATTATATATAGAAGAAGAAAAAGATAAATTTTTGCGTTTTCAAGAAGTGCATTATCAAAAATGTTATACATTAGAAAAGATTCGAATATTATTAGAAAACGCAGGTATGGAATTTTTGGCAGTATATGACGGATATACAAAAAACTCTTTACATGAAGAAAGTGAACGATTTTTAGTAATTGCTCGCGAAAAAGGGAAAAGTAAGGTAATCGTTTAGTTCACAGCGAATCACTTTGCTGATTAGCTGTGAGAGAATAAGTGACGCAAGCTAAAGTGAGCCACACCTCGCTGAAAGCTGAATTGTTACAAAGTAAGTAGAATTTTGTAACAAATTGCTAGGTATATTATGAAAGACGTGGTATACTATGTAAGGTATGTATCGAATAATTGTGAATTGGATATGTTAAGCAGATATTGAAGATTTGTTTTCGTTACTTACTTAAAAAGGAATAGAAATAAGTCTTCTTATCTAAAACTTAATATTTTATACTGAAGTGAGAGATTTTTTAATTTGTTAAGAATATGAGATAAAAAGATATTTGAAATTATATTGCAGAACTAATATTTTTTAGAAAAAGAATCATAAATATTCAATTAGGTATTGCATTTTTTTGAATTTTCAAGTATAAAAAAATTGCTTATGTTACATTTATAATAGAATGTAAAATTGAGAAAGGAAATAAATATGTCAGATTATATTGTGCGTGCAACTGCTGCGAATGCAAGTATTCGTGCATTTGCCATTAACGCAAAAGAAATGGTAGAGACAGCCAGACAGAATCACAATACTTCTCCGATTATGACAGCTGCACTTGGCAGATTGCTTGCAGGTGGCGCTATGATGGGAAGTATGATGAAAGGGGAGAAAGACCTTTTGACCCTTCAAATTCAATGTTCAGGACCAGCAAAAGGGCTTACTGTAACAGCTGATTCTAAAGGCAATGTAAAAGGATTTGCATCAAACCCATATGTAGAATTGCCACCAAATGCACAAGGTAAATTGGATGTTGGTGGGGCGTTGGATTTGGGAATTTTAAGTGTTATAAAAGATTTAGGATTAAAAGAACCATATGTAGGACAATGTCAATTACAGACAGGTGAAATTGCAGAAGATTTAACATATTATTTTGCAACTTCTGAGCAGATTCCATCGGCTGTTGGCCTAGGGGTACTTGTAGATAAAGACAGTTCTGTAAAACAAGCAGGAGGTTTTATTATTCAGTTAATGCCTTTTACAAGTGATGAAATCATTGAAAAGTTGGAAAATCGTATCAAAGAAATGGATACGGTTACAAATATGTTAGAGCGTGGATTGACACCGGAAGGTATTTTAGAGGAAATTTTAGGTGACTTTGGATTGGAAATTACAGATACATTAAATACAAAATTTCAATGTGATTGTTCCAAAGAACGAGTTTCAAGAGCATTGGCAACCATTAATAAAAAAGATTTAGATGATATTATCAATGATGGTGAAAGTATTGAAGTAAAATGTCAATTTTGTAATAAAGCGTATGAATTCAGCATTGAAGACCTTAAGGAGATAAGAAAATCATGAAATACGGATTTGTAAAAGTTGCAGCAGCAACACCAAAAATTAAAGTAGCAAATACGACACATAATGGAAATATGATTCGTTCTATGATGAAAGAAGCAGCAGATGAAGGTGCAAAAGTAGTCGTTTTTCCGGAACTTTGTATTACAGGATATAGTTGTGGAGATTTATTTTTGCAGGAAAAATTATTAGTTTCTGCAAAAGAAGAATTGATGCGTATTGCAAACTTTACAGAAAAAATAGATGGAATTTTCTTTGTAGGGCTTCCATTTGAAATAGGTGGAAAGCTTTATAATGTAACAGCAGCTGTATCAGGTGGGGAAGTGCTTGGTATTGTGCCAAAAACATACTTACCTGGATATAACGAATTTTATGAAACACGTTATTTTGCAAGTGGAGCAGGAATTGATACAGAAGAAGTTCTTCCAAATGGAGAATCCGTATTGATTAATACAGATTTAATTTTCTGTTGTGAAAATATTCCAAAACTTAAAATTTCAGCAGAAATTTGTGAAGATTTATGGAATGCAAATCCACCAAGTATTCGTCATGCATTAGCAGGAGCAAATGTGATTGTAAATCTTTCTGCTTCTAACGAAACCGTAGGAAAGCGAGAATATCGCAGAAATTTAGTAACAGGTCAGTCTGCAAGATTGTTATGTGCTTATATTTGTGCAGCAGCAGGAGAAGGAGAATCTACACAAGATGTCGTATATGCAGGTCACAATATGATTGCAGAAGCAGGCCGTATTTTAAAAGAAAGCAAGATATTTACAACAGGTATTATTTATAGCGAAATTGATGTGGAACGCTTAGAATCCGAGCGCCGTAAAACAAATACTTTTATTATAAACGATACACATACAGGGGTAGCTTTTAATTTGGAATATGAAGAA
>JAFWXB010000082.1 GCA_017523185.1 Lachnospiraceae bacterium
AAATTCCTATCGTTCCATTTTAGAATTATGGAAAGATAAAATGGGACTAATACAAGTAAAAGAAACTGAGAATCAGTATACCTATTTTGGAACAATTATGGAACCGGTGATTAAGAAAGAATTTATGAAACGTACAGGCTTAAAAGTAAGAGCAAAAAATTGTATTTTACAGAGTGATGAATATCCATTTATGTTAGCAGATATTGACGGTATAGTGAAAGAATTAGATGGAAGTTATTCTCTTTTTGAAGCAAAGACAGCAAGTGCATATAAGCAGGAAGTATGGCAAACGGGAATTCCACAAGAATATATGGCTCAAGTACAACATTATTTATGTGTAACTGGTTTTCAAAAAGCGTATGTGTGTGCAATTGTAGGGGGAAATACTTATTATTGCCATGAAATTTATCGTGATGAAGCATATATAAAAGAACTGGTAGAAAAAGAACAAGCATTTTGGAATTGTGTCGTAACAGAAATTGCACCAAATGTAGATGGGTCAAAAGCAACCATAGAATTTTTAAATCAATGTTATCCAAAGAGTAATAAAACAGAAACGGAACTTCCACAGCAAGCAGAAGCATTTGTTGAATCGTACTTAAAAATCGAAGAAGATATAAAAGCATTAACCGAAGAAAAAAATCGTCTTGCCAATTGTTTAAAAGAATTGTTACGAGAATATGAAAAAGGCTATATCGGAAATCATGTAGTAAAATGGACAACCATAGAAAAACATTCGTTAGATTCAAAAAAGGTAAAAGAAATATTAGGCAGTCATTATGAAACTTGTTTAACAACAAGTTCTTATCGAAAATTTAGTGTAGCATAATGGAGAAGTGAAGATGGAAGAAAAGAAGATTCGCTTTTTGCGAGCAGATGAAATTGAATGTCGCGTAGCAAGTGTAAATGAAAAGGGCGTTAGCTTATTATTGTATAAAGATGCAAGAGTAGACCAAAGTATTTTAGATGAAACCTTTGGAATTTTTGGTTGGCAGCGAAAGCATGAAAAAATCGGAGATGCGTTATTTTGTAGTGTGAGTATTCGAACTGAAAATGGAGAGTGGATAACCAAACAAGATGTAGGAACAGAATCACTTGCAGAACCAATCAAGGGCATGGCTTCGGATTCTTTTAAACGAGCGTGTTTTAATATTGGTATTGGGAGAGAATTATATTCAGCTCCGTTTATATGGGTATCAGCAGAAAAAGTAAATATACAATCGGTAAATGGAAAGTTTGTAGTAAAAGATAGATTTGCTGTAAGTGGAATTCAGTATGACGAGGAACGAGCTGTAATTATAGGTGTAGAAATCCAAAATCAAAGACAGGAAATTGTATATTCGTATGGAACAAAACCAAAAGTAAAAAAGCAGACCCTTAGTATAGCACAGAAAAAGCAGTTAGCAAAAGAAATAGAACGTACAGGAATTAGCGAAGAAGTGATATGTAGAAGATATAAGATAGGCAGTATACAAGAAATGAATGAAGAAATTTTTGAAAGAGCTATGGATGCGTTACGAAAAACAAAAAGTATGGTTGCATAAAGAACAGAAAAAGAATTGTAGAAAAATAAATAATAATACTTAGAAATATAGGGTATTTTCTAATCTTTTAAGAAAATGCCCTATATTAAGTTGTATGAAAAAAAGGTTTAAGGTATAATGAAAAAAGTAGAAGGAGGTATTTTCTATATGAGGTATGCATCACCATATACCCCAGGAGCAGGGGCAATGCCAAGTTATTTAGCAGGACGTAATGAAATATTAGAAAATGCAGAAAAGACTTTAGAGGCTTTAGCAAAAGGTTATCCTCAAAAATCAATTGTATATTATGGATTGCGTGGTGTAGGGAAAACAGTTTTGTTAAATGCAATAGAAGAACAAGCAGAAAAGTTTAATATTTTGTATGCACATATTGAAATTGCAGAAAAGAAAAGTTTTATTGTACAAATTTCTAATGTTTCCAAGAAGATTATTCATCAAATGAGTGTAATAGAATCTGCCAAAGATTTTGGAAAAAAAGCGTTTGGAATTCTTCAAGCATTTCAAATAACATATAGTCCGGAAGAACAAACATTTACTGCCGGAATGACAGAATCATCAGCTTATGTTACAACAGGTGTATTAGCAGATGATTTGACAGAAATATTTGTAACCATGAGAAGAATGGCTGTAAAAGCAAAGAAATCTATTTGTTTTTTTATTGATGAAATACAATATATGAAAATTGATGAAATGGAAGCATTGCTAAATGCTTTGCATCGAGTAAATCAACTTAGATTACCTCTTATCGTATATAGTGCCGGATTGCCTAAAATTTTGAAAATTTTAGGAGAAGTAAAAACATATTCAGAACGATTGTTTAAATATATTTTAATATCTAAACTATCAGAAGAAGATGCAAAAGATGCAATTATAGAACCAGCTAAGGAATTAGATATTTTATATGAAGAAGAAGCT
>JAFWXB010000083.1 GCA_017523185.1 Lachnospiraceae bacterium
AGAATCACCTCAAAGAGCCATTGCAAATGTAAAAAAAGCAATGAAAACTTCACAAAAAGCAGCAGCACGAGTAGTTATGACAGAACAAGCCTTTTTTACCACAGCAGCACAAAAAGATAGTTATCAGGAATTAGATGTAGAAGAATACGAATTTGTCTGTACGCTTGATAAAATTACTTGTGAGCTATGTGGAGCTATGGATGGAAAACACTTTCCAATAAATGAACTGGAAGTAGGAGTAAATGCACCACCTATGCATCCGTTCTGCAGATGTATTACTTGTCCATATTTCAATGATGAATTTATAGTTGGAAAACGAGCATCAAGAGATGAGAATGGAAAGACAGTATATGAAGTACCAGAAAAGATGAAGTATGAGGAATGGAAGGAGAGATTTATTAATAAGGATTTCCATTTTGAAGAAAAAAACATTGAAAAAAGTAGTATAATAGTTGATATAGTATTTCAATCAAAATTACCTAATTCAAAAGTAATGAATGATAAAAAAACAGTTCTTAAAGCATTTAGTGAACTTCCGATAAAGGTTCAACAGAAAATGAACGATGTAGTATTTAATATGGGGAATAGTGGAAGTGGTTGTGATTATAAGAATGGAGTTATATATGTAGCACAAGGTGCAGAAAAACAGGATATTCATCATGAAATAGGGCATTTACTTTAATATAGAATGATGGATAAAGCATTAGTAGATGAATATAAAAGATATCTAGTTGAAAATGTTTCATCAATTGATCTTACTGTTGAAACATATTATAATGATATTGGTGATGAGTTTCAAATTGTAATTATTCGTGGTTCGAGATTTGTTAGCGAATATCAAGGAAGAATTTATGTAAATAATAATAAAGATGCATTTAATGCTGACGGGAGTATCAAAACAGAGCTTATGTTTGAAACTATATCAGAACCTTTTAGAATATATCAAAATAATAAAGAAGAGTTAAATGGGCATGATAGGATTATTAGATTAATAGAAAGGGCGATACAATGAGTTTGAGAGAAGAATTTTTACAAATTAAAACAAAAGAAGAATTTAAAGAAAAAAGAGAAAAATTTAGAGAGTTAAAGTTTGATAAAGAGTTAATTGAACATGAAAGTAATTTATTTGGAGAATGTTATGTTGGTGGGGATATTGAAAATGGTTTAATTGAGGAAGTTTATCCAGATAAAAGTGGACATTTTCATTAAATTTTGACAAGTAAAGAATATTACAAAAAAGTTTTAGAGATGGGAGCTCCTGAAAAAGAAGCAAAATATGCAACAATTTTTAATTGTTATTGTAGGACTTGTGCTTATAAATGCGATAAAGAAACTATCATTTCTAATATTGATATGAAAGAAAAGAAATGTTTTCAGTATAAAAATAAAATATCTTTTCAAAAGCACTCTACATAGGGTGCTTTTTTGATATCCAAATTTACAACTATAGAAAGGAATAACAATGAAAAAAGAAGATTTATTACAAATGGAAGGTATG
Organism: Lachnospiraceae bacterium; assembly: GCA_017523185.1. Next base: position 1,499 of record JAFWXB010000083.1, read on the forward strand.
ACAGAAGAACTAGCAACTAAAATTGCCAAACAGTCAGCCGAGGAACTGAAGGAATATGTTCCAAAATCTCAATTAGCTGAAGCAAATGAAGCGAAAAAGAAAGCTGAAGCATTGGTGGGAGAACGTGATAAGCAGTTAGAACAATTGAAAAAGGCAACTGGAGATAATGAAGAACTCAAAAAGCAAATTGAACAGCTTCAGGAAGATAATAAAACAGTAAAGCAGCAGTATGAAGCAGATATTAAAAAGATGCAAGTAAATAATGCAGTTACTATGGCTTTAAAAGATGCAGGTGCAAAGAATGTTATTGCAACAACAGCATTATTAAAACACCTTGACAAAGCAGAAATTGGCGAAGATGGAACAATTAAAGGTCTTGCAGAACAGATTGAAGCATTACAAAAGTCAGATAGTTATCTTTTTGAAAAAAAAGTAAATACAAAGCCTTCCGGTGCAACTCCAGCAAATGGAACTGCACAAACCAGTACAGATAGTACATGGGCTTCCAAACTTGCAGAAGCAAGAAAGAATGGAAATACATTAGAAGTGATTAACATTAAACAACAAGCTTTTCAAGAAGGCATTGTTTTAGTGTAATAAAAAAGAAAGGTTAAAATGGTGAAAATTTATGCCACAAGTAACAGGTACAGGAACAACCTATAATTTGCCAAATTATGCAGGTGAATTATTTACAGCAAGTCCTACACAAACGCCTTTTTTATCTATGATTGGTGGTCTTAGTGGAGGAAAACAAACAGATAATTTTGAATTTGCAACGGGTGTTGTATATGAAAGACCGGATGCAACACAACCATCTATTTCCGAACGTGCTTCTATTAAAGCACCGGATTCTCAATTGATTGCAAGAAGTCAGGAAACAAATGTTGTACAGATTCATCAGGAAACGATTGATTTATCCTATGCTAAGATGTCCAATAGTGGGAGATTATCCGGATTAAATACAGCAGGTCAAACAGCAAATCCAAATAATGAAAAGGCGTTTCAAATTCAACAGAAGCTGATTAAAATTGCTTGTGATGTGGAATATTCTTTCTTAAATGGTACATATCATAAAGCAGAAACAGATGCAGAAGCAAATACAACACGTGGTATGTTAGAACTTTGTACATCAAGTGCAGGAACTTCCATTGATGCAGCTTCTACATTATTAAGCAAAGACCTTTTAAACCAGTTATACAGAGAAATGGCAGAAAATGGTGCAGTATTTAACAATATGGTGTTATTCTGTAATGCTTTTCAAAAACAGTTACTTTCCGATATTTATATGAACCAATTTAAAGGACAGACACCGGCAACAAGAAATGTAGGTGGTTACAATATTACAGAGATTGAAACAGATTTCTTTAAAATGGGTATTTGTTGGAATCCGTTTATGCCAAGAGATGCTATTTTAATTGCTGATATGGCACAAATTGCACCTGTATTTCAACCTGTTCCGGGAAAAGGTAATTTCTTTGAAGAAGCACTTGCAAAAGAAGGTGCATCCGATAAGGTACAAATTTATGGACAAGTAGGTCTTGCACACGCTCCTGCATTTTTACATGGAGCAGTAACAGGTTTAACAGTTGCATAAAGGAGATTATAGTAGTTATGTTTACAATTAAAAAGAAAGCAAAAACACCAAATACGATTTGGGATAACAAAACAAATAAACCTCTTTGTAAATTTAATAAAAATGGAGTATTCGAAACAAATGATGTAGCACTTGCAGATATGTTAAAGACAATGGGACATGAAGTAACAGGAAAAGCAGATAAAGTAGGGAATAAATAATGTTTACAATCAATACAATACAAGAACGATTACAAGCATTTGGTTATGAAGTCAAGGAAAATGATACATTTGCATTGACTTTTTGTATGGAAAAAGTAAAAACTTCTATTTTAAATGAAATCAATTGGAATGAGATACCAAAAGAATTGGAACTTATTGCAGTTGATAGAGTGGTAGGAGAATTTTTACTTTCTAAGAAGACATTTGCTTCCAATGACCTTGCTACTATTAATTTCGATTGTGCAATCAAACAAATGCAAATAGGAGATACCAATACGGTATTTGCAATAGAAAGCAGTCAAACACCGGAACAACGATTAGATACCTTTATACAATATCTTTTATCTTATGGAAAAAGTGAAATATATGCTTTTAGGAGATTTCGATGGTAGATACAAGCAATAATGAAAGTAAAGTTTCTATAATGCAAAAAGCAAAAGAATTAGCAAGAAAAAACATAGAAAGTACCTATGAAGGAAGTTGTACCATATACGAAT
>JAFWXB010000084.1 GCA_017523185.1 Lachnospiraceae bacterium
CGTTGATTATTATTAGAATTATTACTTGTAATTCCACACGCCGATAAGATAGTTGCTATACATAAGGTAAGTATATAAATGTTTAAATATTTGTTTTTCATAAAAATCATATCTCTATTCTTTAATATAATTAAAAATATAACATTAACTTACTCTTACATATCTGTTAGATATCTGTTCATGTCCATTTACTAAAACCCACACATACATTCCTGTATATACATAACCAGTATCTGCATACCTTGTAGCTGAAGCATATGTACAACCACCTGTTGATGTTCCATAACAAATATCATTATATTTTTGTCCATTTTGTGTATGTACTTCATAAAAATGTAATTTAATTTGTATTATTGATACTTGTTCAGTATGTGTATAATTCGCATGAATTCTATTCTTATTAGCCTCTGCATAATAACTTTCTGTTGCTGCCTTACAGATTACTCCATTACTTAAAATCATACCTGCACTTAATAAATGCAACTGCTTTTTTTAATTTGTTTTTCATACATCATTTCTCCTTTTTTGTTCTGGTCTTTTTCTGCATTTGGCATTAACTCTCTGTTCCCCCTTCCCCTGCCTCAATTTTATTGTAACAGTTCAACCAAAGGATTCCTGTTACATTTTGTTGCCATCACTATAACATTTTTGAATAAAAAAAAGAATGATATATTTAGGCATTTTTTTCTGCCTAAATATATCATGTACTTGTTCCAAAAATCTGCTATAATGCAAAATAAAAATTTATTTTATTAATTTATGGAGGTTCTTATGAAATTATGTAAAACACTTTTTGTATTATTCCTTTGTGGTATCTTAACTTGTCAAATGACAATTCCGGTTCCTACTACGCCTGATAGTGAAATTGTACCACATGGTCATCATCCTGATAATCCAAGAAATTAATACCATTTTATCTTATCATCAAACTTTTCTTCATAATATTTCTTTCCAAAAGAAGCAATATAAGCAATATCAAAAAAATCTGCAACATAATAGGTTTGGCGGTACAGTTCTTTATAAAGCTCGCTGTACTGCTCTCCCATATGTTCAAAATTATCTGCAATCGCATCTAAAATTTCTCCTAAATTGCCTGCATCCCGCATTTTCAAATTTATCTGATGGGAATATAACTTTGCTTTGTTCGAATCTTCATATCTGCCTACTGCAAAGTAAAGACTTCCTAAAACACGAATGATAAAATCCAATCCATTCCATTGATAGATAAATGCTACTCGGCTCTTTTTCTGATTTTTTAATATGGCCTCTAAAAGTGTAATTCCTTCTTTATATTTTTTTTGTACACAAAGCAATTTTGCCATATCTCCTAAAATTTCCATTTCTGTTTGGGAATAATATACAAATTGTTCTTCAGTACACATATGATTTGTCAACATAAACAGCTTGTTTAGTTGCTCATAGGCATCTTCTGTTGAAATTCTGTTTAAACTCCATTCTATTATAATTTGCTTTGATTTTACATATTGTATATTCCTTGGTCGGCTCATATCTAATAAGCGTTCCATTTGTTTTAAACTATACAAAGCATCTTCCCAACGTTTTTCAATTCCTGCTGTTCTTTGTTCTTGTCGCAATGCATATGCTTTTAGGCTATTGGTATCTAATTCTCCTCTGCAAGACGACCAATGTATCCCTAATTTTTCTGCTAATAATCGAAATGTTCTTGGAGAAGGAACTGTTTTTCCGGTTTCTATGCGAGAATAATGTTCCGGTGTACAGATATTTTCACTTAATTTTTCTTGTGTCCATCCTTGTTCTATACGTTTTGCTTTTAAGTATTCCGTAATTAAAAATATTTTTTCTCGTCTTCCTGTTAAAAGTTCCGGTTGAAATTGCGTCGTTACTTCCCCTTTTTCAAAAAGTGCTGTAAATGTTTCGAAATATTTCTGATAAAAACGTACTTTTTCATCTTGCAATTCTTTTAATATCGATACATAAATACGCAATAGTTCTGTAATATCATACATAGTCTTGCTTTCTTTTAATATCTGAATGGCTTTTTCACAGAACCTTTTTTGCTCTACAAGTGGAATCTGTTCTTGTATAACATTTATCCACATACAAATCAATTTTGGATATATTTTTGCCTGTTTTTTCTGCTCCATATTGGTATGTACTATATATTTTTCCAATTGACGAAAGAGTATATTTGCATCTTCTAATACTAAACTATGTTCTATTACTCCATAATACAAATATAACATTAACATATGTAATTCTAATTCACTCAATAAGATGTCTTCTAAATACAATATATTTGGTATTGTTTGTTTAATTGCAATTTCCAATTTTTGAACTGCTTCTTTTCTATTTTCATATCTTACAGCTTGTACCATAGCCTCTAAATAATGATAATATTGTATCTGTAATTTCTTATTACATTTTAATTCCAATGCAATTTCTGTTTCTTTTAATAATTCTTCTACTTCTTCCCAATGTTCCTCATCTAATGCAATTGCTGTCTTTTCTTTCCATGTAAAATATATATGCTCCGATTCTGATACTAATAGTATAAATTCATCTGCTTCCACACCCATTCGTTTTAAAAATCTATGTGCTAATAAATTATCTAAAACATAAGTACCTCTTTCATAATGTGTAAATGTAGATTCATTACATAAACCTTTATAAAGACATTTGGGTTCTACTTCTTTTTCCATACGAAATTTTTGAATTAACTTTCCTAATTGTAATTCTTCCAAAAAAGTTTCCTCCTTTGTAAATCTCTTATTTTAGTTTAAAAAAAGAATTTTGCATTGTCAAGAAAAAGGCGTGAATGGCATAGGTGTTTGCTACTTGCTATCAAACAAACAATAGAGTGGCAATGCCACTCTATTTTGTACTTACTATTTTACTACACGCTTTGCGTTTTCATAATCTTCCATTGTTTTACCCATTGCTTTTAATGCATCTTCTAACGACAATTTTAAATTCTTCTGTAAATTTTCTACGGTTTGCAAAAACTCTAATAATTTTCCTTTAACTGTTCCTTCTTCTATTCCTTGTATTCTTCCTTGGTTTAAAATCGTTTTTGCTTCATATTCTAAAATCTTTCCTCCCATAACATCACCTATCCCTTTCTCTACGTTTGAATAGTTTCTTGCTATCTGCCTTAAGACTTTTTCGGACATATCTATAATTGTACTTTTTATATATTCTGTGATTTGTTCTTTCTTTACACATACTTCCAAACGGTTTCGAATATCTATATATACTTTCTTTAACTGTTCTAATTTTTCTTCATTATTATCGTATAGTTTGAACTGTTTTTCATACACAAATATATGAAACGGTATCAAAAACAATAATTCTTTTTCAAAAATCTCTTCTATGGTATATTGTTTTACCTTTAATGTTGGGATTTTATAACTACAACTATCTCCTGGTACATGAATGGTTATTTGTAAATAATCCGGTGTTTGTTTATTATGTCTTAAATATAAAACGGCTGTTCTTGGAAAATATACAGTAAGTTCTCCGTCTTCTAATTTACTATTTTTCAAGGCAATTTGCGTATCATACTCAAAAATTCGTATCACCATTGTTCCATCTTGTGTACTTTGACATTCTAAATGATATTGTGTATTTCGAATTTCAAAATTAGAATCTGTAATTCTCTTTATCTGTTCTCCTTGCTGTTGCGTTAGAAAAAATTCATTATTATATAAAATTACTTTTTCTTCTGTGCTATAATTCGTCTGAAATATTTCATTTACAAGAGGAATTATCAGTTCCGGACAATCATTTAAAATTGTTCGAAATACATCATCATAAGCTGTATTCATATTTTCATTTGGGAGCATTTCCAGTTTCTTATTATTTTCCATAATTACCTTTATTTTATAACTTGCTTTACTTTCTTATCATCTTTTAATATTTTATCAACCACTTTTTATTTTTTTTATTATATCATATTTTAAATATATGGAAAAGAATTTCTTGACATAGACAATCCTATTGTAATTGCTATTAATCATCCGAAATTTTTGACTTAACTTTCCTAATTGCAGTTTTTCCAAAAAGTTCCCTTCTTTATAAATTTCTTATTTTAGTTTAAAATTTTACAAATTTGAATATATAAATCAAATATCTGGTCTTATATTTTTTTCTTTTTTTGGGTATAGAAATAATACCAGTTTTGTATATAATAGTCTCAAATGATATTATAAAATAATATAACATTTGCTTTAAAATTATAAGGAAGTGATAACAATGATAAAAAAAGTAGCTGTTTTTAATGATTTATCCGGTTTTGGAAGATGTTCTTTAACTGCTGCAATTCCAATTCTTTCTGCTTTAGGAATTCAATGTAATCCCATTCCTACTATGGTATTAACAGGTCAAGGTGGTTACCCTGTTACATTTTGCAGAGATTTGACAGATATGCTTTCCGATTATACAACAGCATGGAAAGCGAATCACGCTGAGTTTGAGGGAATTTACACCGGATATTTGACTGGTTCAAAACAAATTTCTTATGTATTTGATTTTTTGGAAGTATTTCGTACAGAACATACGTTTTTATTGGTTGACCCTGTTATGGGAGATAATGCTCGCACCTATCGTATTTTTTCAGAAGAACTTTTAACTTCTATGAAACAACTTTCTCGAAAAGCGAATTTGATAACACCAAATTTGACAGAAGCGTGTTTGCTTTCGGATACGCCATTTGAAGAAGTCTTTGAATTACAAGAGAAAACAGTTGTGCTTGAAAAAGTAAAACAAATTGGAGAAACACTTCGTACTTATGCAGAATGTACACAAGATGTTATTATTACAGGAGTAAAAATACAAGAAAATACACAATCGTTTATTTATAATGTAGCTGTTACGAATAAAGGAACATATATGTTTACTTCTCATTTGTTTGATAAAAGTTTTTCCGGTACAGGTGATTTGTTTGCTTCTGCTATGTGTGGATTACGTTTAAACGGATATTCGACACAAGAGGCAATGAACATCGCAGGTAATTTCTTATATCACAGTATCTCAGATACTATGAATGAATTTACAGATGGAAATGATGGAATTTTCTTTGAAAAACACTTGTCTGAATTGATACCATACGGTTGCAGATAAAAAACTGCATTTAATATAGTTTTAAAATATCAATTTACATTATAGAATATAATAAATTCCATACTTCAAATTTTTAAACTTTAAAAATACGGACAAAATTATGTATTAAAAAATAAATTATCTACACATCACACAAAATATATTTTTTATACTTATAAGAAAGGGGGATTTTATGATAAAAACAAATACTCATACAACAACACGACCTATTTCTCGTGAACAAATTCGACTTATTTCGACTACTGGTATTTTTGCTGCATTGATTACAGTTATGACAGCGTATGTATGTCATATTCCGGTTCCAATTGCAGGTGGATATTTACATTTTGGGGATAGTTTGATTTATCTTGCTGCTACGATTCTTCCACGTCCTTATGCACTTGCTGCTGCTGCCATTGGTGGCGGAATGGCAGATTTACTAACAGCTCCTATGTGGACATTGCCAACAGTTTTTATAAAGATGTTGATTACATTACCTTTTACAAGTAAAAACAATCGCATTTTAAAACCAAGAAATGTAATTGCTCCAGTTTTTGCTTACTTTATTTCAGGTACAGGATATTATTTTGCAAATACACTTATTTTTAATAGTGAAGTTGCTTTTCTTACTTCATTTATGGCAAGTGCAATTCAAAGTTTTGGAAGTGCAGCAGCATTTATTGCTTTTGGAGCAATGTTAGATAAAATTCGTTTTAAAACACGCATGATGTAAAAATAACTTTGAACTTTAACTAAATAATCAAACAGATATTTATTATAAACTTTGCAAATAGCAAAAAACTTTATTATATTTATCATAAAAAGTTCAAAATAAAAATGAAGAAAATAAAGGAGAAGTCTAAAATGGCAGATATTATTTATACTTATAAAAATCAGGTTTATGCAAATATTACAAATAAATGTGATTGTGCTTGTACATTTTGTATTCGCTCTGAAAAAGACCATATTGGAGAATCCGGAAATCTTTGGCATACAACAGACCCAACGATTGAAGAAATAAAAAATGCAATTGATGCATTTGATTTTACAAATTATAATGAATTTGTATTTTGTGGTTATGGTGAACCGACTTGTGCACTTGACACCTTACTTACAATCGCTAAATATGTAAAAGAAACATACCATCTTCCAATTCGTGTCAATACAAATGGGCTTGCAAATCTCTATCACAAGAGAAATATCATTTCGGAACTTGCCGAAGTGGTTGATAGTATTTCAATTAGTTTAAATGCACCAAATGCAGAGGCTTATCAACACGTTACAAGACCTCAATTTGAAAATGCCTATGAAGCAATGTTAGATTTTGCAGAAGAATGTAACCAAAAAATTGCACATACACAACTTTCCATTGTAGATGTACTTTCTTCGGAAGATATCGCACAATGTCAAAAAATTGCTGATGAAAGAGGTATTTATCTTAAAATTAGAAAATTTACTTAGAATTAATATAATATGAGTTCAATAACTCAAAATACTTTATTAAATATTATATAAAAGTATAGAAAACAAATGTAAATATTTTATTTTAACAACAAAAATGATATTTTGTATTAATTTATTTCTAAAATTTGTTGAACGTATGTTAATATAATAATTTATCATTTTCTATAAAATTCAGTAAAAAACTGTCATATAAAACACTATATTTCTTTATAGTTATTTTATATGACAGTTTATTTTTATTATAAAAATTAATATTTCCAATATATAATCTCTACTTGCTTATACGCAAATATTTATTCATTTTGAAATAATTTTGTAGAATAGTATCTGTCTCC
>JAFWXB010000085.1 GCA_017523185.1 Lachnospiraceae bacterium
CCATACCAAACTTTCCATATCAGGAATAAATTGTGTTAAAACAATTGGAATATGATATTGACTATCATATATAATTTGCACAGCTAATTGTACATTCCAAGGTAACCATGTCATGCATTGTACTTTTTCATCAATTTTTACACAATAATCATCAACAAACTCTATATTCCATACTTCTTTTAAATAACGACAAACCATTTGATTATGTATCAAATCATTTTTCTTTGTTCCGTTTGGAAAAAATTCACACAGAAAACATACTATTTTTTCTTTCTTATCAAATACTTTTTCTCCATTGTGATATGTATTCTGTGATATATATTGAATATGCAACATGTTCTACTAACCTCCTATTTTTTACACAACACTCTATTTTGCAAATAAAAAAGTTGTTATGTATTTTTATAACATACATAACAACTTTTTAGGTCACCGATACTTTTTACTTATATTGCTTTATGATTTTATTTACATCTTGCTTAGTCAAGCCTATTCTACTATTTACAATATATGTATTTGGCAATAAACCACTCACAAATTCTGATTTATCGTCATCTAATATCAAATACTGTTTAATCTCATATTTTATAATATATTCTTTTATTTCTTTTGTTCTATCATTGCAATGACCTGTTCTGCCCTTTATGGTTATTCCATATTCTTGAAATCGTTTCTTCAATTCCTCTATTTGAGGTGTACAAGTTCCCATATTTAAGTAACCAATTCTCCAACTGGATGTTAAAATAATTTTGGCATCTAATTTTATACATATTTTTGTTTCCTTTTAATAAATTTTTAATCTATTTTTTTGTATTCTTCTCTTTTTTGTTTTCATTATTTGCATTTTTTCTCTGTTCATTTCCTTTTCTCTGACGTTCCTTCTCTACATTGTCTGGAATTTCCAAAATCTCCTCAATTGCATTTCGAATTGGTTCTGATAAACTCTCTGCAAGTTCATTCATTCGTATTTCTTCTTTTTCTGTACGTTCTTCTGCAATATGTATTCTCATAATTTCTATATATTCTTCTAAATCCATTCGAACATCATTAACTTTTTCTATATAAGTATTTAAGTTATCATTTTGTTCACATGACGGAAACATATTATTTTCATTATATACTCTATTTATTTCATTTCTAACAGTTTTCAAATTCCTTTGTGTATATATTGCTCCAAATAAATCCGTAATTTTCCATTCCATAAAACTAAGAACTTCTTCATCTTCATTTTCAAATAATCTCTCCCAAAACCCTGCTTCCATATGTGCAAGTTTATCTTTTTTAGCAGAATTTAAACTATTAAAATTGATAAACTCTATCAAATAAATAATTCGTAAAATAGCATATAAATTATTCAAATGATACTCTCCCCATAAACTACATAATACCAATAACTGTCCTTCACACGCCTTATCGTAAGAGTCTTGTATACATTCCATAATTTCTTGTATATGTTCTTTTAATTCTTCACTTTCATAATTTTTAACATCTTCAAGAAATTCTTTCCAGCTTTTTCCATCATAATATATTTCTGTTTCTTTGTTTTTTTGAGTACTTCTTAATAATTCGCCATAAAATTCTCTCAAAAAGATTTCATAAAATGCAATACTAAACAACAATTCCCCATATTTTTGCATTTTTTCTTGTTCTTTTTCTTTTTGTTCTTCTTCTGTTTGATATTCTCCTGTATCCGGATTTACATTCATATACGCAATAAATGCACGTTCCATTTCTGATTGTGCTTTTTGCATTAATAAATATGGTGGAAAAACATCATGTACTTTAATATGAATCTTACTAACATATTGATTAAAAACAAATGATTCTGTAAAAAAGTCAATATTACTTCTTACATCAAAAAATTCTTTTATTTCTTCTTCATCTTGTAAAATTGTTTTATCTAAATATTGACGAATTGTATTTTCATGCTGATAAATTTTTGTATTCATACTGCCTGCAATACAACGAATAAATAACTTTTTAAAAAATTTTAAATAGCCCGAATTAATAATTCTATCATCTGTATTTTCTATGTATTTTAATACCATATTATAAATAACTTCTTTGTACTCATCTATGGTTTGTTCCTTTGAAATTACTTCCATTGTTTATTTCCACCTTTCTTTTCGTTAAATTTCTATTATATAATAACATGAATTTTCTAAAAAAGGTCATTGATACCCCTTATATTTGCGTAAACATTCTAATAATCGCATCAATTTCTTTTTGGGAGCATTGTTTATCCTTATCTATTACAATATGATTTATATTTTTATTTTTTCTTGTTCTCACATAATCTTCCATATTACCATATATAATATCAAAATCTCCATATTTTTTCATAAACTTACGAATTTCAGAAGCATTGTCTTTTGCAATTTCCAACGAATCATATACTTTAAGTACATTTGCAGATACAATTAAATTATTTTCATCTTTAATACAATCTTTTACACATACATACTTTCCTGCAAAATTTTTTGTTATCATTTCTAATGTCATTTTATATTCTCCTTTTCAATTTTAACAAAAAACCATTTTTCAACTATATTTTTTATTATTGAAACAAATATTATATCCATATATTTATGATAAATATCTCTTTATACAAATGGTTTTCTTTGAATTAACTGTTCTAATGTCATAGGCATATAATCATAAAGCATACACCCTGCATTTAATGCGTGTTCCTGTTTCTTCATAAATTCATACACTTCATTTTTGTTATTATGAATATGTCCATAAATATGCCAATGCCCTTTATAAAAACCATTCCATTCTGCTATTGGAAAGTGACATAAACAAATCTGCTTTCCATTATCTTTGATATGCATCATTTTATCAACAGATTCAAAA
>JAFWXB010000086.1 GCA_017523185.1 Lachnospiraceae bacterium
ATGTTGAATAATGCCTTCTTGCCATTTTTCTAAATAACCATCTTCTGTTCCGTCATCCGGTTCATAACCGGTATCCGTATTTTGAGATGTATCTTGTGGAAAATCAATTCTTCTACCTAATGCAACTACTATCATTACTATCAATACAATTGCTAAAAGGCTCATTACAATAATAAGAGGCAAATTTTTATTCTTATTTCCTGAATTTGTTGTTTGTTGTTTCATATTTTAATCCTTATCATTATTACTGTCAACTATCTTTTTATGTAATAATGGATATCTGTTAATCTATGAAATAATTTTTGAACTATCATTTCATATATCCCATTAAATAGTTTCTTACAGCGATTCGTATCTTATCAATTTATTTTTTTATTGTCAAGTATTTTTTAAGAATTACTTGCCATTTTTTGTGTTAAGATACGACCTACGGATTCATCAATGACTTCAACGGCAATTTCCCCAGCATCAATAGCATCCATAATACCTTGATATGCTTCTTCAAAATTTTCAGGACAGTAAATAATATTTACACCTGCTTTTACAGCTTTTACAGCCACTTCTTTAGAAGAATAATTTAAAGTTACTACTTCTTCACATAAGCAATCTGTCATAAGAAGTCCTGTATAATTCAGTTCTTCTCTTATATATTTTACCACATTTTCGGATATGGAACAAATAGTATTTGAACTTTCTGTTAATGGCTCATAAATTACATTTGCTAATACCATACACTCACAATTCGCATTGATTGCAGACTGATATACAAGTGCATCTTGTGCTTTCCATTCTTCAAAACTCTTTTTATTTACTGTTCCAACACTTTCTCCAGGGAAAGCTCCAACTGCTGTCTTTATCCCTTTTTCATGGTAACCACTAATGCTTTCTGCAACCATCATAGATGCGATTGCAGAATTGCTTCCATATGTTTTTTTGTCATATTCTTTGTTTACACCACCTGCAAGGTCAGCAATTGGTGCAATATTTAAAACAAATCCTTGTTCTGATAAATATTCTGCAATTTCAGCTGATGCTGTTTTTGCTTTTGCAGCATCTTCCTCTTTTGCAATTTCAGCTGGTGTTTTTTGAATTGTATATTCATTTGCTGATGCAACAGGAGAATAATCTTCTCCACCAATTTCTTCAATGGCTAAAAACATAGGTAAATCCATACGTTCTTTGCTATAATCTTGTGTTTTTGTAAGAAGTTCCTTTGTTTGGTCTTTTCCTTGAAAATTTTGTTCGCTATATACAAAACCACCTACCGGACAATTACTAATTGCTTCTTTTGTAGCATTTCCTGCTACAGTTACTTTATCAGCATGTGTCAAGGCTTCCGGTGTAATCAGAAACATCTGTGCTACTTTTTCTTCTAATGTCATAGAAGCAAGTTTTTCTTTTACTGCTTTTGAAAATACAATCGTTGCATCTTCCTCTGTTTCTGTCTGTTCTACTGCTATTGTTTCTACTTCTGTATCTTCCGTACCTTCTGTAACAGTCGAATGATTTGCTGTTTGTTCTGTATTTGGTTTTTTACCGAATTGTATATTAATTCTGCCTTTTTGCACAACGCCAAAAACTAAAACGGCAATAAGAGCTACGATTTCCAATACAATCAGCAAATGTGTTCCACTCTTTTTTGATTTCATGTGTAACCCCTTTTAATTTTCTTTTCCGTCTTCTTCGTCGTCTCTTCCGTAATAATTGCCATAGTAACTTCCATAATAGCTACCATAACCATAGCCGTATCCATAACCATAGCCGTATCCATAACCATAGCCTTTTTTCTTCATCTTCACACGATTTAATACAGCTCCTAAAATACGAACACCTGATGCTTCTAACTGTTTTTTTACACTTGCAATCATACGACTGCCTGCCATACCCTGTGCAATAACGATAATTGCACCATCACAATATTTTGCAACTACAGCAGCATCAATCGCCGCACCAATTGGCGCACAGTCTAATAAAATATAATCAAAATGTTCTCTGCCAAATTCAATCAATTCTGCAAAATATTTCTTATCTAAAATTTCAGTAGGATTTGGCACGGACGGTCCTGCAAACACCATAAATAATTTTGGAATATCTGTTGCACAAAATACTTCATCTAACTTACGCTGTCCGGAAAGAAAATGGGATAATCCATAGATTTCTTTTCCTTTTTCTGTTTTTGCTTTTAAACGTCCTACAAGGACAGATTTTCTCATATCCGTATCAATTACAAGTACGCTTTTTCCGGATTCTGTAAGCGAACGGGCAAGGTCCATTGCTACGGTACTTTTTCCTTCATTTGGTACAGAACTTGTAATGAGAATTGTTTTTACATCATCCCCACAAAACTGTAAATTTGTCTTTAACGCACGAAGAGATTCCTTCATGGTATAGCTATGTTCTTTTACGGATTCTAATTTAATTGACCTCATTTTCTACACCACTCCTTCCCTATGCTGTTCTTTTTGGATTTGCTTTTACTTTTGTTGGTTTCTTTTTCTTAGAAGAACTTCTCTTTTTACCATCATATTCTTGTGTTTCTTCTTCCGGTAATGAGCCAAGTAAGTTCATTCCAAGTTTACGCTCTACATCTTCTGCTGTCATAATTGTATCATTCATTAAATGTCCAATTACAACCATTGCAATTGCAAGTAACATCCCTACCATAGCACCAATAATGGTATTTTTTCCAACACTTGGACTTACAGGGTCTCCATCTGCATAACCATATTGAATAATAGTTGGTGGGTCTTGGTCCATTTTTTCAGC